>JAURVW010000607.1 GCA_030655275.1 Solirubrobacteraceae bacterium | reverse complement strand
GTGCCGGCGTCCTCGGCCTCGACGGAGGCGCGGAGTTCGCTCGCACTCTCGTAGCCGTGCCGCTCCAGGACCGTGGTCGCCGCGACGAGGCGCAGCTGCTCGGCGAAGTAGCTCACGGCGATCGGCGTGAGGATGTAGACCCAGGCCAGGCTGTCGGCCGGCGGCTCCTTCGCTAGGGCGTAGATGCCCGAGAAGACGGCGAAGATCGCGGCGATGCCCTGGCCTGCACGCGCCAGGAACCAGAAGAGAGGGCCGGGTCGACCGAGGCTCCACTGCGCGAATCCGGCGACCGCCGCGGCGGCGTTCACGACCCCGACGACGACGGCCCCGATGACGTACGGATCAGACATCACGGGTCATGGTGACGAGCCGAGCGGGTCGGCGCGCCGCGGTCCGGCAGGCGGTCCGGCAGGCCTACAACCGTCGTCCGTCGGACCTGCCGGGCCCCACGTGCCATGCGCCACGAAGTAGGCGTAGGCCGGGCCTGGTGCTAGAAAGGGTCTAGTGCTGCAGAGTTATCTCCCTGCGCTCGTCTTCGCCGCGGTCGCAACGCTCATCGGAATCTCGTTCGTCGCCGCCGGCGCGATGATCGGGCCGCGTCGCACGATCAATCACAAGGCCGACCCGTACGAGTGCGGTCTTCCGTCGGACGTGAAGAAGGGATTTCGCGGCGGCGTGAGCTTCTACCTCATCGCGATGTTGTTCATCCTGTTCGACATCGAGGTGATCTTCCTCTACCCGATCGCGGTCCAGCTGGGTGCCTACGGCACCTTCGCGCTGATCGAGACGGTCGTCTTCATCGCCCTCCTGAGCGTCGCCCTCGGCTACGTGTGGCGCCGAGGTGCGCTCGAATGGACCTGAAACGCACGCCGCTCATCACCGGCACCAACGCGGGCGACGAGTTCAAGATCCGCCAGAACGAGGCGCAGCGGATGCTGCGCGGCGACATGGATCAGCAGGAGCTCGAGAAGTACGTCGAGAGCCGCGTCCTCACGACCACGCTCGACAAGGCCCTCACGTGGGCCCGCTCCAACGCGATCTTCCCGGCCACCTTCGGCCTGGCCTGCTGCGCGATCGAGATGATCACGCTCGTCGGCTCCCGCCTCGACATCGCGCGTATCGGCTCCGAGGCCATGCGCGCCAGCCCGCGTCAGGCCGATCTGCTCATCCTCTCCGGCCGCGTGTCGATCAAGATGGCGCCGATCATCCGTCGCATCTACGACCAGATGCTCGAGCCGAAGTGGACCATCGCCATGGGTGCCTGTTCCTCGTCGATGGGTGTGTTCAACAACTACGCGATCGTCCCGGCCGACAAGTTCCTTCCCGTCGACGTGCACGTGCCCGGCTGCCCGCCGCGCCCGGAGGCCGTGATGTACGGGATCCTCAAGCTCCGCGACCAGATCCAGAACAAGCCCGATCTCGGCTGGCGCGCCCGCTACGAGGCCGGCGAGACGGTCGAGGTGCTCGGCACCGAGGGCGTCCCGAACGGCGGCGGTTCGATCACCACCACGCGCAACACGCCGCCCGTGTCCAGCCCGGCCGTGCAGGAGCGCATCCTCGCCGAGGCCGCGCGCCGCGCCGCGCCGGGCCTCACGTTGCCACCGCTGGCGATCCCGACCGCGCACGGGAACGACCGTGCCTGATCCCACCGGCCTCGAACTCCTCGCCGGGGTCATCCGCTCGCGCCTGGGCGAAGACGCGGTCCTGCACACCGTCCATCACCGCGGGCACGCGACGATCGAGGTCGAGCCCGAGCACGTCGTCGCCTCCCTCGGTCTGCTGCGCGACGAGGGCTACCGGTTCCTCTCCAGCGTCCACGGCGCCGACGAGTACCCCCAGGAGCCGCGCCTCGCGGTGCATTACGAGCTGCTCGACATGAGCCGCCCGGACCGCCTGAACGTGAAGGTGCGCGTCTCGACCGACGCCCCGATCGTCGAGTCCGTCACCCCGCAGTGGCCGACCGCCGACCACCAGGAGCGCGAGATCTACGACCTCCTCGGCGTGATCTTCACCGGCCACCCCGACCTTCGCCGCATCCTGATGCCGGAGGACTACGAAGGTCACCCGCAGCGACGCGACTTCCCGATCGGTGGCGAGCCCGTCCTCTTCACGCACCACGAGTCCGAAGGCTCGCACTACCCCCGATGAGCACGCCGACCAACACCCCAGGCCCGGGCACGGCGGAGTGCGACTACCGCAGGCTCGAAGAGTCGGTCTCGATGGCGCCGCTCGAGCGCATCG
>JAURVW010000605.1 GCA_030655275.1 Solirubrobacteraceae bacterium | reverse complement strand
CCGGCCATCATCGTCGGCGGTGGCGGCGATTCGAGCGGCTGGCACACGCGCGACGAGTGGTACGACCCGAAGGACGCCTGGCAGGGCGCGCAGCAGTCGCTCGCCACCGTGCTCGGCCTGGTCGGCGTGCCCGGCGTGATCGAGCCGGTGCTCGAGAAGCGCGCGCCGAAGAAGTAGCCCCACCACCCCCTCCGTTCGCACATCGAAAGCAGTACCCCGATGCGATACACCGAACCGAAGGACCGCAGCGCCGAGCTGTTGCGCGTCACGCTCGGCCACATGGGCCGCCACGCCGCGGCGTTCAACCCCGTCACCTTCACGCTCTGGTACGAGTACGCCGCGGGCATCAACCCGCCCCTGCACGCCGCGATCGAGCAGCTGTTGCGCGACCAGGTGAACCTCGGCGACGAACTCGTCGCGCAGCTCTACGAAGCGCACGTCGTGCCGACCGACGCCGCGGCCGTGCAGAAGGTCGGCGGCGAACTGCAGAAGGTGATGCGTGGCATCGCGGCCTCCGCCGCGCACACCGGCGAGCGCGCCGGCCTGTTCGGCGCGCAGCTCGACGACCTCTCGCTCGCGCTGCGCTCGAACGATGTCGCCACCCTCACCCCGCAGCTCGATGAAGCGCGCGCCGGCACCGCCGAGATGCGGCATTCGGCCGACGCGCTGCAGCAGCAGGTCAGCGCCGGCCAGAACGAGATCGCGCGGCTGCGCACCGACCTCGACCGCGCCCGCGGCGAAGCGCTGATCGATCCGCTCACCGGCATCCTCAACCGCAAGGGCTTCGACCAGCGCATCGCGGCCTTGCTGCAGGAGGCTCCGGCCGGGAGCGACGCGCACTGCCTGGTGCTGCTCGACATCGACCACTTCAAGAAGGTCAACGACGCCCACGGCCACGTGATGGGCGACCGTGTGCTGCAGGGCATCGGCGAGATCCTGCGCCAAAGCGTCGCGGGCAGCCCGCACGCGGTGGCGCGCTACGGCGGCGAGGAGTTCGCGATCGTGCTCGCGCACAGCCGCGTCGCCGATGCGCAGCGCCTCGCCGAGCAGGTGCGGCAGCGTGCCAAGGCGATGAAGATCCGCAACCGCAACACGCAGGAGGTGCTGTTCACGGTGACCCTCTCCGGCGGCGTGACCGCCCTCTGTGCCGGCGACGACGCACAGACGCTGGTCGCACGCGCCGATGCGGCGCTGTACGAATCGAAGCACGGCGGGCGCGACCGGGTGAGTTGCGCATGAGCACGTCGAGCGCGACCGGTCGCGTGATCGCGGTGGCCGCCGACGGCCGGCACGGCTTCAGCAAGCCGGTGCGGGCGTCGATCCGCCTGCTCGCCGGGCTCGGCGTCGAAGGCGACACGCACCTCGGCGTGACCGTGCAGCACCGTTCGCGCGTCGCGCGCAATCCCAACCAGCCGAACCTGCGCCAGGTGCACCTGATCCACACCGAGCTGTTCGACGAACTGCGCCGCGCCGGATTCGAGATCGAGCCTGGCCAGGTCGGCGAGAACATCGCGACCCGCGGCATCGACCTGCTCGCGCTGCCGCGCGGCACGCGGCTGCAGCTCGGCGCGAACGCAGTCGTCGAACTGACCGGCCTGCGCAATCCCTGCGTGCAGCTCGATCGCTTTCGCCCCGGCTTGATGAAGGCGACGCTGGACCACGCGCCCGACGGCACGCTGATCCGCAAGGCCGGCGTGATGGCGATCGTGCTGGCGGATGGTGAGGTGCAGGCCGGCGATGCGATCCGCGTCGAGTTGCCGAGCGGCAGGCATCGGGCGCTGGCGCCGGTCTGAACGGCGCAGAATCTCCGGCCTGCTGACAGCTGGAGCACGACATGAAAACGCACGCCGCGATGCGCTCGACGGCCGCCCTGGCGGCGCTGCTGTTCACCGCGTGGCACGCCTTCGCGCAACCGGCCGAGACCGGCATCCAGCGCCTCGCCTGGCTGCAAGGCTGCTGGGCCATCGCCACGCCCGAGCGCGTCGTCGAGGAACAGTGGATGGCCCCGCGCGCCGGCACCATGCTCGGCATGAGCCGCACCGTGCGCGGCGGCAAGGTGACGGCGCACGAGGCGGTGCTGTTGAGCGAACGCGGTGCGGGTTACGCCACCGCGGTGAATCCGTCGGGGCAATCGGCGACCGTGTTCACGTCGACCTCCGTGGGCGAAGGCAGCATCGTGTTCGAGAACCTGCAGCAC
>JAURVW010000601.1 GCA_030655275.1 Solirubrobacteraceae bacterium | reverse complement strand
AATCATTGTACAACCTCTTTTGAGTTAAGACCCATCCTGTGAGCCACAATATCTGCAGCACTGTCAAAGTCCAGTGCGTTTAAATTATGTTTGAAAGGTACTTTAGCAAGCACCTCTAACCCGAGCTCATCACCCACACTGACCCCTTCATCGAACAGGTCAGATCTCACACCATCTCCAAACAAGATAAAGCTCATGTTATCAATAATACCAAGAACAGGCACGTTATACAACCTGTTCGTGAGCAGCGAAATTAACCTCTGTGCATCATCCAGGGATACGCGCTTTGCGTTCGTTACGATCACGGCGCCATCAACTTTAGGTATGTACTTCAGGACTGCCATGATCTCATCACCCGTCCCGGGCGGAGAATCACACAAGAGGATATCGGGTTTGTTCCACTTTACCTTATCAATGAGTTCATGGATCAGTTCCCGTCTCTTATCTCCAGACCATGCAACTGCGGTATTTGCAGGCATGAGAAATGACGGACTGAATATCTCCAGGTTCTCGCTGTATTTGATCGGGTAGAACCAATCCCCGTCAAACGTTTTCGTGCTATCGACCTCTTCCTGCGACAGTCCCAGGATGCGAGCTGTATTGGGTCCTGTCATATCAAGGTCCAGCAGAGCAACTTTATACTTTTGCGACAACGCCCTGCCGAGCATTACAGTGGTGGTGGTCTTTCCAGTGCCGCCCTTGCCGCTTGCAACTAATACTATTTTCAAGTCTTACTTCCCCCCCGCAGATGCAGCAGCCTTATCCTGCCACTTCTGTACAGTCGCCTTGACTTCACCTTCGCCCGGAGCTGCAGAGGGCATAAGTACTTTCATATACGTTCCCGCAGGTACGCCGTCCTGTTTCTCAATATCCCTGACAAGTAAAAGTGAGTTCATCTTTTGCTGATTTTTGAGGATCTCGTTCAGCGGAAAGGTGATCCTGTCCCCCATGTGAGTAACAGAGTCAGTCACAGTTTCGAGATTCTTATGCTGGGTATGCGCCCCGAACTGCAGATCAGAAAGTCCGGC
>JAURVW010000600.1 GCA_030655275.1 Solirubrobacteraceae bacterium | reverse complement strand
CCGGCGTCGCGGTCGGCGCGGAGGGTGAGCTCCGGGATGAAGCGGTAGGTCGGAAGGGTGGTCGGTCCGCAGCGGGCGGCCCGGACGACGGCGGGGTCGTCGAGCAGCCGGGCGCCGTCGCGCTGCCAATCGGCCTCGTTGAGCACGCCTTGCCCGACGATCCGGAACGAGTCGGCCTTCAGCGCGAGGTAGCCGACGGCGCCGACGACACCGACGATCAGGGCCGAGGTCGCCAGGACCCGCAGCGCCGCGCTCGGGACGCCCGACGACGGTGCCGGGGAGGCGGGATCTGGACCTGCAACCTCGTTGCCTCGGACGGACTCCGCTTGCGCCCCGCCGTACGCCAGCCGTCGACCCCGGGCGGCCGCCACGATGACGGCCGTCGCGATCCCGGCGAAGACGCAGAGCAGGATCGCCGGGAGCTGCAGGTAGCGCTGGAGCAGGGGGAGCCCGAGCGCGCCGACGAGCAGGAAACCAACGGCGCTGGCACCCAGCGTGATGATGGGGATCAGCAGTCGCCGGAGCCCCGCGAGCTGCAGCGCGAGCACGACGCCCAACACGCCGGCTGCGGCGATCGGGGGCCTCGCCAGGTCGGAGAGCTGCACGATGAGCTCCTTCGGGGCGTTCGCGAGGCCGGTCTTGCGTCCGAGTTCCTCGGCGAGCGCCTGGGTGCCGGTGAGCGAGTGCATCGGGTCGCCCGTCAGCGCAAAGTCGAACAGGGCCCAGATCACCGGCGCCGCCAGCACGATCAGCGCCGGCACCACCAGCGAGCGCGCGGCCGCGCCGCGCACCAGTCGCAGCCCGACGAACAACAGCCCGATCGCCCACGCCTCCGGCCGCAGCAACCCCGCGACGAGCATCAACAGCGGCATGTTCAACTCGGAGGTCCGGCGCGTCAACCCAGCAGGCTCCCCAGCGGCCGAACGTCGGATTACCCCCTCCCTAGGGGGTGAATTTCGACGTTCGGCCCCACCGAGGCCCGCCGACCCACCAGCCGGCTCAACCCGCGTCGCAGCAGACCACGCCCGCTCCACCACCACCGCCGTCAGGACCACGGCCAGGAAGGGCATGTCGACGTACGCCTTGAAGGCCAGGAGGAGCAGCGCGAAGCTCGACCCCGAGGCGACGGCCGCGACGATGCCGGCGATGCGTCCGGCGACGTCGGCCGCGAGCCGGTAGGCGCAGGCGACGACCATCATCAGCGACAGGAGTGTCACGAGCTGCAGGAGCGACGCCCCGCCGCCCGTCAGCGCGGCGATGAGCGCTGCGACGAGCCACAGCGGATGCATCGTCGGCGAGGCGGCGTACTCGACGTCCGGCGCCCTGCCGGCGAGCAGCTCGTGCGACCAGACGAGGTGGCTGGCGGTGTCGTAGTTCGGGGCCGTCGGCAGGATCAGCCAGGCGAGCACCGCGACGAGCCCGAGCCCTGCCAGGGCCCGCGGACCGACCGGCCAGACCCGCGGCTCGGCGACGGCCTCGTTCACGTCGTCGGACTGGGCGGCGGCCCGCCGGCGACGGACCCACCGGGGCCCGTCGACGCCGAAGCCGGCCCAGACCCACCGGGACCCGTCGACACCGAAGCCGGCCCAGCCCCACCGGGCGGCGTGTGCCCGTGCCCGCCGTCGAGCGCATCCGGCAGTCCACCGGACTCACCCACGGTCGCGCCGGGACCCTTGCCCTCACCCACGCCGACGAGCGTCACCGGGCCGACCACGTCGTGCGGGGTGTGCGGCGCAGGCGCCGCGGGCGAGCCGCCGCCCTCGGTCTCCACGCGCTCGTCGTGCTCGCCCTCGGCGCCGAGACACAGCCCGATCGCGAGGAGCGCCCACAGCAGCGGATCCTCGAGGAAGGCGGCATAGAGCCAGGAGTGGATCACGAGCCCGATGAAGGCCGCGCCGATGAACGCGCTCGAGAGCGACCGCGACGCCCGCCGCAGCAGCGCGACCGCAGCCGCGGCGATCAGCGCGATGTAGACCAGCAGTCCGACGAGCCCCTGCTCGGCCGCGACGGTGATCGGAATGGTGTGGGAGGCGGCGACGGTGCCAGGGGCGTTCTCGTCGGCCTGCTGGCGATACGCCGAGCGGTAGCCGCCGGAACCCCAGCCGAAGACGGGCTTGTCCTTCACGAGCTCCACGCCACCCTTGATGAGGGCCCAACGACCGGCGCTCGCCACGTCGAGTCCCTCGGAGGTCGACGTGTTCACGCGCAGGTACCCGCCGAACGCCACGACCGCGATCACGCCGGCCAGCACGAGTGCGCCGCCGACCAGCCCTGCCTTGCGCGGCCCGAACCGCAGGCCCATCAGCACGATCGCGCCGACGAGCAGGCCGAGCATCGACGACTGCGAGTACGTGACGAACAGGCCGGCCCAGACCACCGCGAAGAGCACCGCGAGCCCGGCGATCCGGCCCACCCCACGCGCACCCCAGACCAGCGCGGTGAGTACGCCGAGCAGGATCACCATGAGGAAACGCCCGTAGATGTTGGGGTCGAAGAAGAGCGAGTTCACGCGGATCGTCGCGTTGAGGGTCGACTCGTCGAGCACGTTCTGGTGCCACAGCACGCGGCCGGTGATGTATTCGTAGTCGCCCGCCGCGACGGCCACGAGCGCCAGCACCACGAGCGCGATCGCGACCCGCCGCAGCTGCGCCGTATCCCAGTGGATCTCGCGCAGCAGGAGGAAGAGTGCCGCGAACGGGACGAGGAAGAAGCAGAGGGTCTGCACGCCGCGGTCAGCGTCGATCGAGAACGGGATCCGCAGCGCGTACATCGCCACCGACGCCGCCAGCAGCACCGGGACGGCGGCCGCCGCGCCACTGAGCGACCGGGCGGTCCATGCCTCGGCGATCACCGACCCCGCCGACGGCCCCTGGCGCATGTCCCACGACCGCGCGAGCTCCTTGCCGCGCCGCCGCGCCCGCACCGCGAAGGCGACCACGCCCGCGCCGATCAGGGCGTAGAGCGGCAGCAGCAGGTTCACGCTCTCGCCGCCGATCGCGATCGGGAGCCGCAGCGGGATCGCGACCGCCAGCAGCACGGGCAGGAGCTTCGGCCACTTCTGCAGCACGAAGACCGCGACCGCCAGCCCCACGAGCGCCACCGCGCCGCCGGCCAGCAGCAGCACGGGCCGGTCGAGCGCGGAGTTCACGCGGTCGTCCTCGAGCACCGCGCCGGCGAGCAGCAGCGGCGCGATCAGCAGGGCGAAGATGAGGGAGGTCCAGCGGGCCGCCGGAGCGCGAGCGATCAGCGCGATCGCGATGAGGCCGGCGACCAGGATCGACGTGAGGTCGCGGATCGGCGCGGCGATCACGGCCGCTTCGACGGCCGGCAGGCTGAGGGACGAGAACATGGCGATCACCCTCCCCGCAGGAAGCTCCAGAGCTGACGGACGAACTCGCGCGAATCCGGGTCGCGGAGCGAGTTCGCCCCGAGCCCGCTGATGCCCGAGCGCACCACGGCGCCGCGCTCGACGCGCACGGCGGTGAGCACGGCCTGGCCGCCGCCGGGCGTCGTCGCCTCGGCGAGCAGCCCCGCGCCCGTCGGGTTGCGCAGGATTGGCTCGACCGTGAGCGGCCCTTCGAACCGGCCGTCGGTGCCGCGCAGGAGCTTGGCCCGGTCGGAGGCGACCTCGACGGCCGACACCTGCTGCAGCGGCGCGAGCTCGAACCCGAACGGATCGAGCCGCGACGGCTGGGTGGGGTCCAGGAGGGCGGAGTCGGTGGTGCGCACCGAGCGACGCAGCGAGCCCGGCTCGGCGACCCACAGGCGCCCGCCGCGCTTGACCCACGTCACGAGGCGGCTCTGCACCTTCGCGTCGAGGTAGGCGGTGGTGCCCGCGAGCACCACGCCGTCGTGGCCCGTGAGTTCGGGACCCGTGCCGCGCGCGAGCGCGAGATCGGTCGTGAGGTCGTAGCGGCGGTCCTTGCGGTCGAGGGCCACCATCAGCGGGGCGATGCGCTCGCGCATGTCGAGCGGCAACTCCGAGTCGACGGGCACGCGCGCCGTCTGCACCGGCACGCCGCGATCGAGCGTGTCCGGGGCGCCGTCGCCGTCGTCGTCGACGAGCTGGGAGCCCGTGAGCGACGCCTGCGGGATCACCACCAGGATCTTCTGCTCCTTGCGGCCCTGCGTGAGGATCGTGGCCTGCGCGGTGCGGTCCTTCGTCTTCACGTCAAGGATGTGGAGGCCGCTCGGCCCACTCGGCACCTTCGGCCGCAGCAGCACCTTGCGACTCGAGCCCTCCGACCGGGCGCGGCGCTCGCCGACCCGCCGGATGCTCCAGTCGTACTTCCTGCCCGCCGAGATCACGCCGAGTTCCGCGCGCTCGCCAGCAGCGATCGGTGCCTGCGTCGATTGCGCCGCGAGGTAGCGCACCGTCACGCCGCCGCGGCCCTGGAGGCGCCCACCGAACGGCGCGACCGGATCGGCGGAGCCCGTCGACCAACCGACGTTGCCGACGCGATCCTTGGCGTGCACGGCGACCACGTAGGTGCCCTGGGCCACGCGGCGGCCGGCCGTGTTCGCTCAGGCGCTCGCCTGAACCACCCGGACAACCCATGGCCCACTACGCCCGCTCGGAAGCCCGGCACTGGATTCGCTCCAACTTGCACGGCTACATCACCATCCTGTACACGCCCTTCCTGCCCGATGGCAGCATCGACGAGCCCGGGCTTCGCCACAACGCCGAGATGACGCTGCGCCAGCCGGGGGTC
>JAURVW010000596.1 GCA_030655275.1 Solirubrobacteraceae bacterium | reverse complement strand
GCCGGAGGTCGCG
The DNA here is from genome assembly GCA_030655275.1 of Solirubrobacteraceae bacterium. Taxonomy (GTDB): domain Bacteria; phylum Actinomycetota; class Thermoleophilia; order Solirubrobacterales; family Solirubrobacteraceae; genus JAGIBJ01. Next base: position 1,111 of record JAURVW010000596.1, on the reverse strand, counting down.
ACGAGCACGTTCATGCCCCGCTCGACCGCGGCGCGCACCACGTCGACGCTCACCTGGGGCGTCGACGCGTCCACGACGAGGTCGGCGCCGGACAGATCCGCGAGGTCGCTCGATGACGTGAGCACGCGGCTCACCTCGAAGCCCTCGAGCTCGTCGATCACCGCGTGGATGATCGTGCCGAGCTTTCCGGTTCCGCCGACGAGTGCTACCTGCGAGGTCATGCTTTCAGTCTAGGGAGCGGGCAACGGCTTCCGTCCGGGGCGCGCGGGGCGGTCAGACGGGCATCGGGTCCGGGATGCCGGTACGCAGCTCGACCGGCAGATGACCGGTGTCGTTGTGGTTGAGCAGCGTCCAGGGCCGACCCTGCTTCTGAGCGATGATCGTCAGTCCGCAGTGCGCCTGATTGAGCGTCATCCAGCGCCACTCCGGCGCGCCGAGCACCTCGCGGACGAACCACGAGATGACGAAGTTGTGCGTGATGAGCACCTCGTGCACCTCACCGTTCTTGCGGATGAGGAACTCGTTGACGGCATCCGCCATCTGGGCGCGGCCGGCATCGATCTCGGCGTCGGAGATCGATCCGAAGAACGGCTCGAACGCGGCCGGCGTCTCCTCCGTCATCCCGGTGGGGACGCAGTCGAAGAGCAGCGCGGTCGGCTCGGGGTCGACCGACGGCAGCCGGCCGGCGATCGCACGGGCGGTCTCGTTCGCCCGCAGCAGGGGCGAATGCCAGACCGCATCGAGCGGCAGACCGGACAGCCGGTCGGCGATCAGCTCGGCCTGACGCTGCCCGCGCGGCGAAAGGGGTCCGTCGGCGAGACCGTGCTCTGCATCCTGATGTTCACCGTGTCTGACCAGATATATGTAGTGCGTCACAAACTCGCTCGCTTCATCGCCAGCATCCGCCGGGCCTCTCTTCCACCCTATGTCACGGGTGCCTGATGCTCAGTTGCCCGCGCGCGTGAGCTCGGCGACCTGGGTCCGCGAGAGCGAGACTCCCGCTCCCTGCATGAGTTCGTCGACATGGTCGGTCGCGAACGTGTTCACGATGGGCGCCGCGACCGTGCGCTGTGCGAGCAGCCACGCGATCGACACCGCTGCCACCGGGACG
>JAURVW010000594.1 GCA_030655275.1 Solirubrobacteraceae bacterium | reverse complement strand
CTGCTGCCGTCGAAGTTGCCGACCCAGACGACGAGCACGTAGCGGCCGAACACACCCGCGGTCCACGCGTCGCGGAAGCCCCAGGAGGTGCCGGTCTTCCAGGCGACTTTCGGGAACGCGCGCTGGCCGGTGTCGGGGCGCGGGTTGGCTTGCAGCATGTCGAGCGTGATGTAGGCGGCCTCGGCGCTGAGCAGGCGCTGCGTCGCGGGCGGCGTGTTCGAGAGCGTGTGCGCGAGCGGCTTCAGCTGACCGCCGTTGGCGAGCATCGCGTAGAGCGTCGCGAGTTCCTGCATGCTGACTTCACCGCCGCCGAGCGTGAGCGCGAGGCCGTAGTGCTGTTCGCTCGCGAGCTGGCCGACGCCGGCCTGCTTGAGGAACTCGTAGAGCGTCGGTTTCGTCAAGCGTGCGGAGACGGCGACGGCCGGCACGTTGCGGCTCTTGACGAGCGCGTCCTGCGCGGTGATCGGGCCTTCGAAGCGGCCGTCGAAGTTCTCCGGGTTGTAGGTGCCGAACGCGGTCGGCGCGTCCTTCAGGATGCTGCGCGGGTGCAACACGCCCTGGTCGAGCGCGAGGCCGTAGATGAAGGGCTTGAGCGTCGAGCCGGGCGAGCGCTTCGCGGTCGTCGCGTCGACCTGGCCATCGATTGCCGCATCGGCGAAGTTCGCGGAGCCGACGTGGGCGCGCACGCGCATCGTCTGCGTGTCGACCAGGATCGCGGCGGCGTTGTTCACGCCCTGGCCGCGGCGCGTGGCGATGAACTGGCGGATCGCGCGTTCGACGGCGAGCTGCGTCGGCGCGTGGATCGAGAGGTTGACCTGCGCGGTGTCGGCGTCGTCGGCCGGGCGCTTCAACGCCGCCTGCACCGCGTGCGGCGCGCCGAACGGCAGCTGCTTCGTGCTTCGCAATTGCAGCGGCAACGCGAGCGCGGCGAGGTTCGAGGGTGTCGCGTCGCCAGCGTGTTTCGCGACCCAGCTCGACCAGAGCCGCTCACGCGCGGCGCCGAGCGCCTTCGGCCACGCGGCTTGCAGCGCCTCGGTGCCGCGCCGGTTCGGGTTCTGCGGGATCACCGCGAGCGCGAGCGCTTCGGGCAGCAGCAGGCGGTCGGCACGCTTGCCGAAGTAGACGAGGCTCGCGGCTTCGATGCCTTCGATGTTGCTGCCGTAGGGCGCGAGGTTCAGGTAGGCCTCGAGGATCTCGGCCTTGCCGTGGCGCGCTTCCAGCCACATGGCTGCGGCGACCTGCTTCGCCTTGCCGGTGAGGGTGCGGCTGTCGATGCGGTAGAGGCGCCGCGCGAGTTGCATCGTCAGCGTCGATCCTCCCCGGCGGGTCTCGCCGCCGTAGGTCGTCCACG
>JAURVW010000589.1 GCA_030655275.1 Solirubrobacteraceae bacterium | reverse complement strand
CCCCCGACGCCTCGCCCACGCCGAGCCCGGCTCCGCAGCAGACGCTGCCCGAGGTCGTCGCGCTCCCGAAGCCGTCCGGCGGCGACGGCACGGGCGGAACGGGCGGCGGTGACCAGTCGGCCCTCGCCTCCGGGACCACCGTCCTGCGCAGCCTCACCCGCACGAGCCCCCACGCGCAACGTCGCGCGGTCCGCCGTTCGGGGCTCGGCGTGCCCCGCGCGGGCGAAGCCGGGCTGAGGCTTGAGCTCGTGTCGGCGGCCAACGTCACGGTGTATGCCCGCAAGCGCATCGGCACGAAGCTGGCCACGGTGCCGAACGCCCGGTTCAGCATCGACGTCTCCGCCGGGGCCGTCGCACTGCGCCTCACCACGCGGGTCGGGACCGCCACGCTGAGCCCGGGGCTCTACCGCTTCACGGTGCTCGTGCGGCCGGTGAAGGGCGGCAGCGAGCGCCGCGACCTGTTCGTGCGCGTCGTCCGGTAGCGGATCCCCGCCGAAGTCTGGAAGAATGTCCAGACCCGGCTGACGCCCCTTCCGTAGGCTCAGCCGGAACCCGCGATGAGCCGACCCACGACGACCCACACCTGGAGCAACTGGGCCGGGCAGCAGCGCTGCTCGCCGGCCGTCGTCGAGGACCCGCGGACCGAGTCGCAGGTCGTCGACGCGATCGGCCGCGCCGCCGAGGCCGGCCACGTGGTGCGCGCCGTCGGCTCCGGCCACTCGTTCACCGACACCTGCCTCACCGACGACTGCCACATCCGGCTCGGCGGGCTCTCCGGTCTGCTCGACGCCGACCGGGCGACGGGGCTCGTGCGCGTGGGGGCCGGAATGCGCCTCCACGACCTCACCCGCGCGCTCCACACCCACGGCCTCGCGCTCGAGAACCAGGGCGACATCGACCAGCAGACGGTCGCCGGCGCCCTCGCCACGGGCACCCACGGCACCGGCCGGGAGTTCCGCAACCTCTCCGCCGCGGTCGTCGGATGCCGGATCGCGCTGGCCGACGGCACCGTGCGCGACCTGACGGCCGAGTCCACCCCGGACCTGCTCCGCGCCGCCCGCGTCTCCATCGGCGCGCTCGGCGTGATCACCGAGTTCACCCTCCGCGCCGTCCCCGCGTTTCGGCTGCGCAAGGTCGAGGAGCCCCGGCCGCTCGTCGAGACGCTCGATGCCTTCGACGACCTGAGCGCCGCCCACGACCACTTCGAGCTCTACGCCTTTCCCTACGCCAAGACGTGCCTGAGTTTCGCCTCCGACCGCACCGACGAGCCGCCAGCGCCGCTGCCCGCCTGGCGCAAGTGGCTCGTCGACGACCTCGTCGCGAACCGCGGCCTCGAACTCTTCTCGCGCGCCGGCCGTAGCTTTCCGGGGCAGGCGCCGCGGATCTCTCGCACGATGACCCGCGTGCTCTCGCGCGACGTGCGCGTCGACCACAGCCACCTCGTGTTCAGCAGCGAGCGACGGGTGCGCTTCACGGAGATGGAGTATGCGATCCCGCGCGCGCATGCGGCGACGGCGCTGCGAGCCGTGCTCGCGATGATCGAGTCGGACGGGGTCGGCGTGACGTTCCCGATCGAGCTGCGCACGACCGCGCCCGACGACGCCTTCCTCTCGACGGCCTCGGGTCGCGACACCGCCTACATCGCCGTCCACCAGTTCCAGGGCATGCCGTACGAGGCCTACTTCCGCGCGGTCGAGGCCATCATGGATGGCTTCGGCGGGCGCCCGCACTGGGGCAAGCGCCACTTCCAGACCGCCGAGACGCTCGCACCCCGCTATCCCGAGTGGGACCGGTTCGCCGCCGCGCGCGCCGAACTCGATCCCGCCGGCCGGTTCACCAACGACTACGTGCGCCGCACCCTCGGCCCGCCGCCCGCCGAGGTGCACGCATGACCCTTGCCCAGACCGCCCTGCCCGGCCGCTGCGCCGAGCATCTCGCCACGCTCATCGACGTTGAGCCGCCCCTGGCCTACGTCGACCTCGACGCCTTCGAGCTCAACGCCGGCGCGATGCTCGCCGAGGCCGGCACGATGCCGATCCGCGTCGCGACGAAGTCGATCCGCTGTACCGCGCTGATCCGTCACGCGACCGAGCTCGATCCACGGTTCCTGGGCGCCATGGCCTTCACGGTGCGCGAGGCCCTCAACCTCGCGCGCGAGGGCATCAGCGACGTGCTCATCGGATATCCGAGCGTCGACCGCGCGGGCTTCACCGAGCTGGCCGCCTGGCTGCGCGACCATCCGGACCAGGTCGTGCGGCCGATGGTCGACTGCGAGGAGCACCTCGAGTTGATCGGCGCCGCCGCGACGGCGGCCGGCACCGAGCTGCGCGTGTGCGTCGACGTCGACACCGCGTGGCGTCCGCTCGGCGACCGCGGCCCGTCGATCGGTCCCAAGCGCTCCTCGCTGCGCACGCCGGAACAGGTCACCGAACTGATCCGATTCGCGGCGGGCGTGGAGGGCGTGCGCGTCGACGGGCTCATGGCCTACGACGGCCAGATCGCCGGCGTCGGTGACGATCTTCCCGAGCGCAAGTTCCGTGCGCGGGCCATCCGGTTCATGCAGCGCCGGTCGCTCGCCGAGCTGATGGACCGCGTGCCCCGCGTGATCGAGGCGGCCCGCGCGGAGATCGAGGCGGGTGGCGGCACCCTTGAGCTCGTGAACGTCGGCGGTACCGGCAGCCTCTCGAAGGTGCGCGACCTCCCCGGAGCGACGGAGCTGGCGGCCGGCTCGGGCTTCTATGCCCCCACGCTGTTCGACACCTATCGCCACCTCTACCTCACGCCGGCCGCCTTCTTCGTGCTGCCGGTGGTGCGGATGCCGTCCGACGAGGTCGCGACCGTGCTCGGCGGCGGCTACATCGCGTCGGGTGCCACCGGCGCCGATCGCTCGCCGCGACCCGTCTACCCCGAGGGCCTCGCGTTCGATCCCGACGAGGGCGCCGGTGAGGTGCAGACCCCCCTCGTGGGTGAGGGCACCGTGGTCCTCGGCATCGGGAGCCGGGTGGTCTTCCGCCATGCGAAGGCGGGCGAGTTCTGCGAGCGCTTCGACCGACTGCACATCGTGCGGGCCGAGGGGCTCGTCGACGTGGTCCCCACCTACCGCGGCGAGGGCCACACCTTCCTCTAGGGCGACCCGGGCGACACGTCCGCCCGGAGGACCGGGCCGGGCGAGCCCTCGGCGCTAGAGGGCGTCGCGGTCGCGGCGGCGGTCGGCGCGCTTCGTGCGGACGCGCACGACGACGACGAGGGCGACGGCCCCGAGTCCGACGAGCGTGACGAGATCGTTCAGCACGGGCTCCAACCTAGTGGGCCGCCGCCCCCGGCGGCGCGGCGCGGCGCGGGCCGGCGCCGAGGGGCCCGC
>JAURVW010000587.1 GCA_030655275.1 Solirubrobacteraceae bacterium | reverse complement strand
GACCCCGCCGGGCCTGCCGACACCGCCGCGCCCGACACCGAGCCCGCCGACGCCGCCACGGTGCCCTTGCCGGTGCAGCCATGATCGAGGTCGGGTTGGCGGTCGGCGCAAGCGTCGGCTGGGGTGCCTCGGAGTTCGTCGCCGGGGTCGCCGCGCGCAAGTGGCCGGTGATCGTGGTGCTGGCCGGGTCGCAGCTTGCGAGCCTCCTGCTCGTCGGCGGGTTCGTGCTCGCGTCGGGCACCCTCGCCACCCCGGGCGACGCCGTCTGGCTCGCGCTCGCCGCGGGGGTGTTCGAGGTCGCCGGATTCGCGGCGCTCTACAGGGCGCTCGCGAGCGGGCCGATGGGTCCCGTCGCCCCCGTGGCGGCGCTCGGTGGGCTCGTGCCGCTCTCCGTGAGCCTCGCGGAAGGCGGCTCGCTCGCGACCACGTCGGCGGTCGGCATCGTGCTGGGCCTCGCGGGCATCGTGCTCGTGAGCTGGGACGAGGACGACCAGCCGCGGGCGCTCACCCTGCCGCTGGTCCTCGCCGGGCTCGCGTCGCTCTGCTTCGGGATGTTCTTCCTCCTGCTCGGGCGGGCGAGCCACGGTGGCGGGGCGCTGGAGGCCGTCGCCTACGGCCGGGTCGCCGCGGTGGCCGTCACTGCGCCGCTGCTGCTGGTGGCGTTGCACCGCGCGCGGGCGCGCGCGAGAGAACGCTCAGGGCGCCGCCCGCTCCTGAGCCCCGCCGACCTCGCGACCATCGTTGCGGTCGGGGTGCTCGACGTCGGCGCGAACGTCCTCTATGCGACGAGCACGAGCCGCTCCACGGAGGTGGGGGTGCAGATCGTCGCCTCGGCCTGCCCGGTCGCGACGGTGCTCCTGGCGAGGATCGTCCTGAAGGAACGACTGAGCGTGATCCAGGGCGTGGGGGTCTGGCTCACGATCTGCGCGGTGCTGCTCATCGGCGGCGGCTGAGCACCCATATAGGTGCTCGGGGCGACCGGAAGCTGGCGCCGCCGGACTCTCTGGAACGATGCGTCGCGTCACCCGGGCGGCATCCGCTGTCCCGTAGATCCATCACGCGGGAGCTCCATCCGATGTCATTCCAAGAAGCAATCTCCGACGGCTTCGCCAAGTACGTCCAGTTCACGGGCCGTTCGTCGCGCTCGGCCTACTGGTACTGGGCCCTGTTCGCGTTCATCGTGTACGTGGCCGCCTATGCGATCAGCCTCGCGCTCGGCACGATGATCCCGTACCTCCTGGTCGCGCTCGCGCTGTTCCTCCCGGGTATCGCGGTCGGCGTCCGTCGCCTCCACGACACGGGCAAGAGCGGCTGGTGGTACTTCATCGCGCTCGTCCCGCTCGTCGGCGGCATCGCGCTGCTGATCTTCTTCTGCCAGCCGAGCGCGCCGGCGAACGAGTTCGGCGCGGCTCCGGACGACAAGGCCGGCACGCCCGTCCCCGTCATCTAGCGCCCGCGACGCCCACGGGTGGGGTCGCCGGCGCGTCCGACGACTCCACCCGGCCCGTCCGTGGACCGGCGACTCCGCTCAGCCGGTCCCCGAACCGGCGAGTACGCCGCTGAGCTCTCGGCGGCCCGAGATCCCGAGCTTGCCGTAGGCGCTGGCGAGGTGGGACTCCACCGTGCGGCGCGAGATGTAGAGCGTCTGCGCCACCTGCGGGTTCGACAGGCCCTCCATCGCCAGCTCGACGATGCGCCGCTCGCTCGCGGTGAGTGCGCCCACGCCGCTGCCGATCACCTTCGGCGCGCGACCCCCGGCCGCGGCCAGTTCGACCCGCGCCTGCGAGCCGACCCTCGTGCCCGTGCCGCAGGCGTCGGCCAGGTCTGCGGCCCGGCGCAGCGGCTCACGAGCATCGGCCCGCCGGCCACGACGACGCAGGGCCGCGCCGAGCGCCACGAGTGTCCGGGCCAGCTCGAGCCGTGCCTCGGAGGTCTCGAGGATCT
>JAURVW010000580.1 GCA_030655275.1 Solirubrobacteraceae bacterium | reverse complement strand
CACCCCGGCCATGCTGACGCGGCTGATCCGCCAGTTCGGTGCGCGCCATCTGCTGGACGTGGCCCAGATCCTGTTTCAGCACTGGCCACCAGCTGCGGGTGCGCCGGTGCTGGCCTGGGCCGCGGGTCAATTGCAGCAGCTTGACACCGTGGCGGCGGAAACATTCTGGCGCTGGTTCTTGCCGCAAGCGGCCCGTCCGGCCAGCTGCGCGGCACTGCAGGCCCAGTGGCGCGTGCAGGCCAGCGGCGCGAATCCCTTGGCGCCCCAGGCCGCTGCCACAATGGCGGGGCCGGGCTTGAGCGTGGCCGAATGGAACAGCATGGCGCACGGCCTGGAGCAAGCCGATTTTTCGCTCCTGGCGCCTGTCTGGGAACGGCTGCTCGCGTGCGCGCCTGAGCTGTTGCGCAGCAAGGTGCCGCAGCATTGGCAGAACTGGCTGGCGCGTTTCGACGACGCGGTGCTGGCCGATATTCTGTGCGTCGTGCAGGCCGATTGCGCCTGGCTGCTTGCGGCGCTCACGCCTGTACTGCCAGCGCCCCGGCGCGATGCGCTGCTGCGGCCGGCCCTGGGGCAGTGGCTGGCCGCGTCGCCTGACAGTCTTGATCCGCAAACGGTGCTGGACTGGATCGGACGTGCCGCCCCCGAGCTTTTGGCAGAGATGGAGACCCTGTTTGTACGCGACCTGGCAAAGTCCGACGTGCCCGCCATGGTCCCGCTTGCGCCGGCTGCGGCCCCATGCGCTGACGACGAAGCGCTGCTCGCTGCTGCGGCCACGCTGTTTGCCGACTGGTCCGGTCCGCAGTTGGCGGCTGCATTGGCCTGGGCGGAGGCGGAAGTGGCGCGCATTCGCAGCAGCGGTAACGATGCCAGCCGGTTCTGGGGCTGGCTGTTGTCGCACAAGGGGCAGGGCGGTAGCGTTGCCACATTGCAGCACGACTGGCAAGGCTTGCTGACGGCGGGCGGCCCCGGCGCCGCTGCCGTGCGCACTGAACCGCCAGTGCCGGCGGCGCCTGCAGCACCTGTCGCGGCGCTCGCCATGGCCTTCGCTGGTGCCGGCTTTTCCCGGTCCGAAGCCCGGACCATCGGACATGGATTGGCACATGCACAGTTTGCGCTGCTGGCACCGCACTGGCACACAATACTGACAACGGCACCGCACTGCCTGCGCGCCGCGCACGCCGCCCATTGCCAGCAATGGGCGCAAGGCTTCGACGACGCGGTACTGATCGATCTGCTGCGCGTGCTGCAGACAGCATGCGCCCAACTGATTGACACCGTGGCAGCCGATCCGCAACTGCAGCCAGCCCTGCGGGCGGGCCTGCAGCAGTGGCTCTGTGCACCTGCGGACAGCCTGGTAACGGCACGCATTCTGGACTGGCGCCACCGCGCTGCCCAGCCGCAAACAGCGGCGCCAGGTGCGCCGGCAGGCGATGACGGTGCCGCATCGTTCCACCCCGCTGGTGTGCATGCCCTGGCCGGACTGCTGTTCAGCGCCTGGCCACAGACGCAGCGTGCCAGCTTGCTGGCATGGGCCGACGGGGAGGCACAACGCATGCTGACGCAGGCCGACAGTGGCGTGGCATTCTGGGGCTGGCTGCTGTCCGCCTATGCGCAGCAGCGTCAGACGCATGCGCTCTCGCGCGTCACGCTGAAGCGCCGCGTGGTATGGTCATTGGCCGAAGCCCGCCAAGCCATCGAACGTCTGGCAGGGTCGATCAGCGAATGGACCACCATGGA
>JAURVW010000566.1 GCA_030655275.1 Solirubrobacteraceae bacterium | reverse complement strand
GTCTTCGAGCTCGAGCGATTGCCGCGCGTGCCCGAGCGATTGGTGCTCTCCGCCTGCGACGCGGGCATATCGGCGGTGCACCCGGGCGACGAGCTCCTCGGTCTCACCGCCGCCCTGCTCCACCTCGGCGCCCAGAGCCTGATCGCCTCCGTCCTGCCGGTCCCCGACGGCGCGACGCGGCGACTGATGATCGCCCTGCATCGCGAGCTTGCACGCGGCGCGAGCCCGGCGGCCGCTCTGGCGGCTGCGCGCGTCAGCGGCGACCCGGACGCCCACGACGACCGCGTCGCCGCGGCCGCCTTCCAGGTCTTCGGCTCCTCCTGAGGGCGCGGGGCGCGGGACCGCGGCGTAGCCCGCGGTCCGGGCCCCCGGCCGCCGAGCCCGCAGTCCGGACCCGCCCGCCGCTGCCCGAGGCTGACCGCCCGTCGCTGTCGCGTGACCACCGCACGTCACCGGTGTTCCCGCGCGTCGACTTAGCGTCGCGGCCATGAGTTCCATCACGCTTGCCCAGGCCCACAAGGTGATCGAGGCGGCCTCCGCCAAGGCCACCGAGATCGGCGTCCCGATGAACGTCGCGGTCGTCGACGCCGGCAACAACCTCACCGCCTTCCACCGCCAGGACGGCGCGTGGCTCGGCTCCATCGACATCGCGCAGGGCAAGGCGTACACCGCCCGTGCGTTCGACATGCCGACGAAGGATCTCGCGCCCGAGGCGCAGCCCGGCGGGTCGCTCTACGGCATCGAGGCCAGCAACGACGGTCGGATCATCGTGTTCGCCGGCGGAATCCCGATCGCCGACGGCGACGAGGTCGTCGGCGCGATCGGCGTCAGCGGAGGTACCGTCGACCAGGACCAGGAGGTCGCCGAGGCCGGCGTCGCCGCCTACATCGCCTGACCACAGCCCCGTCGGCCCAGGGCTCGAGGCCTAGGAGGAGGCGCTCACGGCGCGGTCGGCCGGCGTGAGCGGCCAGGCGGGCGCAAGGAAGGCGTCCGGGCGGGGGAGCTGACCCTCCTGCCAGATCATCGCGAACACGATGTGGGGCAGGTGCAGCACGCTGTCGACGACGACGTACCGCGGCTCCCAACGAGGCGCGAACTTCTGGTTGTGGAAGCGCAGGTCGTCGATCTGGGTCCACCGCATCGCGACGCGGGCGAGCAGCCGGGCGACGTGCGGCCAGAAGCCGGTGACCGGTTCGTGCATGTAGCGGCGGGCCGTGGCGAAGTTGAGCGAGACCTCGGCCACGCCGGCGGCCTTGGCCTCCCGCAGGGTGTGCACGAGAAGCGCATCGATGATGCCGTTCGGCGAGCCCGGGACCCGCAGCTGCAGGGCGAGCGACCAGAGCGACCGTTGCCGCAGCGGCAGGTAGACGATGAATCCGGCGATCTCGCCGGTCTCGCCATGGCGGGCGAAGGCGATGAGGGCGTCGACGCACGCCGGGCCGTCGAGGGAGTCCGGCGCCATCGAGAAGCTCTGCTCCTCGACGCGCGCCGCCGTCCGGCAGCGGTGCAGGGCGGCGCGGTCCTCGGCGCCGACCTCCGCCAACGGCATGAGCTCGAGCGCGTAGCCCTCGCGCTCGATGCGGCGATGGGCCTGGCGCACCTTCTTGATGGCCTTGCCCTCGAGCGTGAACGTGGCGGTGTCGACGATCGCCTCGCAGCCGAGGTAGAGCGCCTTCATGTCGTAGGTCGCTTCCAGGTGCTTGGCGAGTCCCTCGCTCGCGGAGGTCATCCCGAACCGCAGCCCGGCGCCGCGGGCGAGATCGCGGGCCGCGAGGAGCACGTCGTCGGCGCCCTGGGCCGAGCCGACGGGGTCGCCGGCGATGAGCATCGCGCGGTTCTCCACCCGAAAGGCGATCACGGCGTCGCCGTCGTCGCTGAAGAGGTGGCCGACGTCCGGGCGCAGCTTGAACGGCGCGAGGGTGTCGTCGCCGCAGTCGCGCAGGAGCCGCCCGGTGCGCTCGAAGGCATCGGCCGTCGGCAGCATGTGGCGTCGGAGCGCCTCACGGAACGGCTCGGCGACCATCCGGCGCCGCAGCGCGACCAGCGCCGCGATCCCGAGGACCGGGATGGCGACCTCGATCGGCGGCTCGTGGTGCCATACGTCGAGCCCGGCGACGACCGCGAGCAGCGCGAGCGCCGACACCCACGCCAGCGCCCGGCGGCGCAGGAGGCCCCAGGCGAGCGGAAAGAGCAGCGCGGCGACCAACAGATCCCATGGTCCGCCGGCGATCGCCGGGGCGAGGCGCGAAGAGTCGACGCGGTGCGCGACGGCCTGGAGGTGCACCGACGGCGTGAGCGCGAGCCCGGCGAGGAGGTTGACCCCGCCGAAGAACGCCGCGATCACGAGGGCGAAGCGCGTTTCCTTCGAGACCCTGGGCTGCGCGGGCAGGTGCGCGGCGACCGACATCGAGGCTAACCCTCGACCTGAGGTTTCGTGATGTTCACGGGCCTGGGTGAGTCGCTGGTGGTCGGCACACCCGGAGTGTCGGCGTTCTGGGGCGTCTCCTCGTTGGGATCGCGTGAAGCATCCCCATCCGGGTCGGGGCCGTCGTCCTCAGCGCCCGCGGTCTCGAAGACCGGCTCGTCGTCGCCGCGGCGCGCCCGCACCGCCGCGCCGATGCCGCCGATGCCCACCGCGAACAGCAGCGGCGTCATCCGCAGCGACATCCGCGACTCGGAGACGAAGATCGTGTTCAGCGCCGTGACGGCCAGCAGCGCGGTGGCCGCAAGCAGGACGTACCGGCGGCGACGGCCGCCCCAGAGCAGGCCCGCGGCGATCCCGAGCACCGAGATGCCGAGGAGGAGTCGATGCTGGAAGACGCTCGACTCCTGGCGTCCAAGCGCCCCGCCGCCCCAGGGCTCGCCCCAGATGCGGGTGGACTTGTTGAGCAGCAT
>JAURVW010000562.1 GCA_030655275.1 Solirubrobacteraceae bacterium | reverse complement strand
GTGCTGCTCGTCGACGATCTCACCGAAGCGATCCGCGACACCCAGGCCGCCGTCGTGCTCGTGACCCACGACCGCACGCTGCTCGAGGCGATCGGCGACTGGCCGACGATCCGCCCGGCGAAGGCCTGACGCCAGCGCCGGATGGCGCGGCGCAACTTCCCTCGCTACGCAGCGTTGTAGCGGTCATGTCGTCCCTCCCCACGTCGCCGACCGCCGCCGCGCTGCTCACCGTCGGCGCACTCCTGTTGCCCGGCGGTGCCTCCGCCGGCCCCGTCTCGATCGTCAGCTACGCCACTCTCGGGCGCTCGGGCGCGCAGACTGAGGGCGTCATCAGGTCGCAGACCAACACGGCGATGGCGGCCCTCGGCGGCTCGCTGTACTTCCGTAGCGGAGGCGCGCTCTGGAAGACGGACGGCACCCCTGGCGGCACCCGACCGACCGGGGTCCGTCCGAGCGGGAGCGCGACGGCCGTGGTCGCGACCCGCAACGCCCTGTACTTCCCGACCGACGAGGGCCTGTACCGCAGCGACGGTACCCCCGCCGGCACCACGCTGGTGCAACAGGCGAGCCTGCCGGCCGAGTCCTACTCGGCCTTCGCTTCGGCGGGATCGCGGCTGCTCTTCGAGCGCTACGAGAACGGCGGGCGGAGCAGCATCTTCGGTACCGACGGCACCCCGGGCGGCACGGCGGTCCTCGACCTGTACGAGCCCAGACGCACCTCCGGATATGGCGCGGCGTTCACGCAGCGCGGCGACGTGGTCTACATCAGCGGCGGCAGCGGCTTCCGGCTCGGCCTTCGTCAGTCCGACGGCACGCCTGCAGGGACGAAGGACGTCGGCGACGTGGCCGCCAAGGGTCTGAGCGTCGGGACCTACAGCGGCACCGCGCGTGACGGCTCGGTCTACGGCATCGCCGGCAATCTCGTCGTGCGCGCCGCGACGCCCGGCGCGACCCCCTTCGTCGTCTCCGACGTGCCGGTGGCCAACGTCGTCTCCGACGGCTCCGTCCGTACCGGTGGCGGCGCTCCGAACCGCCCCTTCGACGCGCTCGTCCCGTTCGGCGACAGCATGCTGTTCCGCGACCCGACCGGCACCACCCTGTGGATCACGGACGGCACGAGGGATGGCACCAAGATCCTCTCCCGGGCCGGGAACCATGACGGCACGCCACTCGGGGTGCGCACCATCAGCGACCTGACGGTGGTCGGCGCTGCCGCCTACTTCGTGGTGTTCGACCCGGTCCATGGCCGGGAGCCGTGGGTGACCGACGGCACCGCGGAGGGCACGCGCCTCGTCGAGGACCTCGTCCCGGGCGAGGGGTCCTCGGATCCGAGCTCCCTCAGCGTCGTCGGCCAACGGCTGCTCTTCGCAGCGAACGGGACCGACGGCCAGCGGCGCCTCCACGGACTCGACGTGGACCCGACCGGCTACGGCCCCCGGCGCGCCGCCGGGAGCCCGGCGTTCGATCAGTCGGTGCCGTTCGTTCCGGCGAAGATCACCCCGACCAAGCTCGTCGTGGCCGCCGCGAATCTCGAGGACGCACGGGCCCCGTACCGGTGGGACCTCACCGTCGCACTCATCCTTCCGCTCGGGACGTCACGAGACGTCTGCCGCGGCAAGGTGGCGCTCGTGGTGAAGCGCGGCCCGCGCGCGGTCGTGACGAGGAACGCATCGATGGCGATCGAGGCCGGATCGTGCGTGTACCGCACGACGGTTCGCGTCCCCAAGGCCGCGCTGGACCGGCGCGGCGGGGAGCTGATCGCCAAGGCGCGGTTCGCAGGGACGAAGACGATCGGCTCGATCACCGGCGTGCCGGCAGCCCGACTCACCTACGGCGAAGGTCCCCGCGAGTAGCCCCCGCAACGACGACGACCCAGGCCGCGCAGGTGTCCACCTCTGCGCAGCCCGGGCCGGGTCTCTCCGTCGGGCGGCGCGCTCGGGGGCGCGCGCCGCTCACGTGTCGCTCGCTCGGGTTACTTCAGCTTCACCACCAGCGTCTTGCTCTTCGTGAGCGAGGTGCCGGAGGCGTTGGCGAGCTTGTAGCTCACCGTCGCCGTGATCTTCGAGCGGCCCTTGAGCGCGGCCTTCGCGGCGCTCGTGAGCTTGACCGAGAGCGTCTTCTTGCCCTTGGCACCGACCGAGATCGACGCCGTCCCGAGGGTGATCGTCTTGGACTTGCCGCCCACGACCACCTTGGTCTTGAGCGTGACCACACCCGTGAGGGCCTGGCTGCTCGAGTTGCTCAGCGTGAACTTCACGCTGCCGGACTTCACCGTGGCCGTGGTGGCGTACTTCACCGTGATGGCGATCTTCGTCACCACCGGCGCCAGCGGCACCGGGGTCGGCGTCACGACGGGAGCCGTCGTCACCACCGGGGCCGGCGTGGAACCGGCTGCGACCGGAGCCGGGGTCGGCGTCGCGACGACCGGGGCGGGCGTCGGGGTCGGCGCCGGGTTCTCGGTCTGCGGATCCGGGTTGGCCGGCTGCGTCGTACCGGGTGCGGGCACCTCGATCACGATCGGCTTGGGCTGCACGTCCGCCTCGTACTTCAGCGCGGGCGCCGTCGTCGGGAGCACGTGGCCCTTCTTGATCTTGTCGAACGCGTACGCGTAGCCGAGGAGCTTGTCGTCCTCCCAGGCCTTGCCGAGGATCTGCAGGTTCATCGGCTCGCCGTTGGGGTTCGTCCCCACCGGGAAGATGACCGTCGGAGCACCGGACGCCGACGACGGAGGATCGAGCCGGCCGAAGCTGGGGATCTGACCGTCGTTGTTGTTCACGTCGCTCAGGAGACCCGGGTAGACGACGGCGTCGACACCCTGGGCATCCATCCAGTCGGCGATCTTCTGCTTGTACTCCTTGCGGTAGTTCAGCCAGAAGTCGATCTGGGTCTGCGTCATCGGACCGAGGCCCTGGTACGTGGACTGCGCGTAGCGCGAGTAGGGCAGACGCTTCTGCGACATGATGATCTGCGTCGCATCCGTGTAGCTCGACTCGGGGTGCTCCTGGAGCCAGCGGCTCCAGCCCTCGTAGGAGCGGTCACCCAGCTGGGCGGCCGTGCCGGCGGGCGGGGTCGGCTGGGCACCGGTCATCTGCACGACCGTCGCACCGGCCGCGGTGAACGTGGAGAACGTCGCCTTGAGGGCGTCGCTCGTGGCCGTCGTCCCGAACGGGTCGGCGAAGGCACTCGGCAGCCAGCCGATCTTCTTGCCGGCGAGCGCATCGTCCTTGAACGTGCTGCGCCAGTCGGCCGGGCGATGGGCGTCGGCCTCCTTCGTGCGGAAGTCCTCCGGGTCGGTGCCGGTGATCACGTTGAGCGAGTCGGCGAGATCGCCGATCGACCGCGTCATCGGGCCGGCGTAGTCCTGCAGCCAGGTGAGCGGCATGACGCGCGCGTTGGAGGTCATGCCGTCGGTGCCGCGGAGCGAGTAGAGGCTCGCGGCCGACGACGGACCCCACAGGGAGTCGCCGGTCTGGCTACCCAGCGCGAAGCTCACGAGGCTCAGCGCCGTCGCAGAGGCCGAGCCGCCGGACGAACCGATCGCGCTCTTGGAGGGCTCGAAGGCGTTCCACACCTGCCCGAACGCGGACTCGCTGAAGTGGCCGGAGTTCGCGTACTCAGAGAGGTTGAGCTTGCCGAGGATGATCGCGCCGTTCTCGCGCAGGCGCTTCACGACGAAGGAGTCCTTCGTCGGGCGGAACCCGTCGAACACGCGGGAGCCGCCCGTGGTGGGCATGTCCTTCGTGGAGTAGAGGTCCTTCACGCCGACCGGGATGCCGAGCATCGGGTTCTTCGTGCCCTTCGCGCGGGCCTCGTCGGCCTTCTTGGCCTGCTCCATCGCGTCGTCGGCGACGTAGATGAAGGAGTGGAAGCCGTACTGGCCGGTGTCGTAGGCGGCGATGCGGTCGAGGTAGGCGCGGGTGATCTCCTGGGAGGTCGTCTTGCCCGAGGTCATGTCGGCCTGCATCTGCTCGATCGTCTTGCCGACGACGTCGTAGGGCGACGACGTGACCGGCTCGATCACCTGGCGGGCGACGTCCGGATCCAGCGGCGTGACGAGGGCGCAGTTGAGCGCGCC
>JAURVW010000560.1 GCA_030655275.1 Solirubrobacteraceae bacterium | reverse complement strand
AACCCGACCGGCCGCGTGCTCGATCGCTCCGAGCTCGAACTCCTCGCCGCCGCCTGCGTCGAGCACGACCTCATCGCGATCACCGACGAGGTCTACGAACACCTCGTGTACGACGGCGTGCACGTGCCGCTCGCGACGCTGCCGGGTATGCGCGAGCGCACGCTGACGGTGTCGTCGCTGGGCAAGACGTTCGGGCTGACCGGCTGGAAGATCGGGTGGGCGTCGGGGCCGGCGGAGCTCGTCGACGCGGTCGCCGCGATCAAGCAGTTCCTCACCTTCTCCGGTGGCACCCCGCTCCAGCATGCGGCGGCCTTTGCCCTGAACCGCCCGGATGACGAGATCCGTGCGGCCGGCGAGGTGCTGCGCGGCAAGCGCGACCGTCTCGCGGCGGGGCTCACCGCCGCGGGCTTCGGCGTGTTGCCGACCGCCGGGACGTACTTCCTCAACGTCGACACCGCAGGCATACCCGGCGCGGGATCGGCGACCGAACTGTGCCTGCGACTGCCGCACGAGGCCGGCGTCGTCGCGATCCCACTGAGCGCCTTCCGCGCCGATCCCGACGGCGCCGCCCGCTCGCTCGTGCGCTTCGCGTTCCCCAAGCGCGACGAGGTGCTCGACGAAGGCGTCGCCCGCCTCGCCGACTGGGCCGCCCGCCAGGGCTGACGCCCCGCCCCGTCTCGCAACCCCGACCCCGACCCCGTTCCGTGCCTGCCCGCCCCGCCCCATCGACCGAACCGTTCCTGCGCGAGGTGCGCCTGCGCGAGATCCCGTCGGGCGCCGAGGGCTTTCCGTGGAACACGGCCGCGGTTCGCGCGCTGCTCGCGCAGCCGCTCGCGCTGCATCCCCGGTGCACGTTCCTCGTGGGCGCGAACGGGAGTGGCAAGTCGACGCTGCTCGAGGCGATCGCCGTCGCCGCGGGGCTGGGCATCCGCAGCGGTGGAAGGAACTTCGGGTCGGCCGAGGCCCGGGAGGACGAGGCCGTGCTCGGCGACGCCGTCACCCTCGTGCGCGGGGCCAGGCGACCGAAGACCGACTTCTTCCTCCGGGCCGAGGCGATGCTCGGGTTCGCCGAAGCCCTCGACACGATGGCCAGCGAACCCTTCGGTGGCGACGCGCTCGCGCCCTACGGCGGCGTCTCGCTCCACGAGCAGTCGCATGGCGAGAGCTTCCTCTCGGTCATCACGAACCGGTTCGGCCCGAATGGCCTCTACCTCCTCGACGAGCCCGAGTCCGCCCTCTCGCCTCAGTCGCTGCTCGCGCTGATCGCCCGCATCGACGAGCTCTGCCGCGACGGCAGCCAGTTCGTGATCGCAACGCACTCGCCGATCCTGCTCGCGCTGCCCGGGACGTCGATCGTCGAGGTGACGGAGGACGGCTTGGAGGCAGTCGAGTACGACGCCGTCGAAGCCGTTCAGCTCACGCGCCTCGTGCTCGCGGATCCCGAGGGCATGATGCGGCGACTGCTCGACGACTGAGCGACACCGGCGATCAGCCCTTGATCCCGAGGCGCGCCTTCGTGTCGGCGAGCTTCTTCGACAGCTCGTTGCCGTCGGCGTCCAGCCAGACCTTGGGGCCGAAGGCGCCGCCGCCCGCCGACTGCCAGACGTTGCTGCTCACCGGGAGCTCCACCCCGTTCGGGCTGCGGCTGAACTTCACCGCGGCGACGCCGTCGGGGACCAGCCCGAACGTGAACTGCTGCATGTCGCCCTTCCGGCGACTGCAGGTCGTCTCGACGGGGGACCGGCCCTCGTCCGCGGCGAGCTGGCGCTCCTGGGCCTGCATCCGCGCGAAGTTGCGACGCGACTCGGGCGTGACGCACGCGTCGAAGCCGAGGCCCAACGAGAGCTTGCCCTTCAGCAGACCGTCGAGCCCCTCGCAGGCCACGCCGGCGCCGGTGTAGCCGTCGAGGTAGGAGACGCAGACCTGGTCGCGGACGACGACGGTCGGGAGCTTTTCCCCCGGCTTGAGCGGTCCGTCACGCGACGTCTTCCGCAACGCTGCCATCAGGCCGCCCTCCTGGCGTTCGAAGGGCACCAGCACGATCGCGCCGCCGCCCAGCCCGGTCGCGAGTCGCCGCACGCCGTTCGTGCGGATCACGGAGCCCTTGCCGTTCATCGTGAGCGCGAACCGGCTGCCGGCACCGCGATCGACGTCGGTCTGTGGACGCCGCATCACGGCGAAAGCGCGCAGCATGTCCGCGGGCACCTCCGTCGCCGACGCCTTGGCCCGGCCGCTGCGCTCGTTCCCGAGCGGTGGCGACCAGAGGATCTGCTGCGCAGCAACGGCGACGCCGCTGGCGCCGAGCAGGCTGGCGACGATCGCCAGCGCGAGCCCGCGGCCATGGAGCCGCCGCCGACGCTTCGGGCGAGGCCCGCGGTCGCCGCGACCGGCGTGGGGCACGTAGACGGGCACGCGATCCGCGTCCTCGTCGGCCCCGGGGCTCGGCAGCTCGCCGTCTGCCTCCAGCGCCGCCAGCAGCGTCGATTCCTCCGAGGCAAGCCAGTCGGCGTCCTCGCGGGCGAGCTCCGTCGCGCGGATCTCGAGCTGGTCCCGGAAGCCGGGCAGCAGCGCGGTCATGACGTCTCCTCGAGTTCGCGACGGAGGGTCTGCAGCCCGCGGCTCACGCGCTTACGGGCGGTGGCAGGCTTGATGGAGAGCCGCCCTGCGATGTCGTCGTAGGAATGGTCGTCGAGGACGAAAGCCCGGACGACGTCGCGCTGATCGGAGGGGAGCGCCGACAGCGCTCGCAGGACGGCCATCTCATCGCCCGTCGCCTCGATCGCGGCGAGCTGCGCGTCGTCGAGGTCGGGCCGGTCCAGCCGCAGCCGGTCCATCTTGCGCTGCTCGACCGAGGCCTGCCGCAGGCTGCTGCGCAGTACGTTCCCGGCGATCCCGTACAGCCAGCGCACGGCCGACCCGGGCCCGTCGGCGACGAAGCGCGAACGGGAGGCAAGGGCCTGCGCGAAGGTCTCGGCGGCGAGGTCGGCGGCGACCTCGGGGTTGCGGACGCGCCGCTGGTGGAAGCCGACGATCAGCGCTTCGTGCCGCGCATAGAGCTCGCCGAAGGCGGGGCCGGCGAGGCGCGGATCGCGCGCCAGCAGCAGGTCCTCGTCGGTGAGCCGTTCGGCGTCCATCACATGGCTTATGTCCCCTGGCCGGGATTTGTGACATCCGGGGGCTCGCTTCGCGCGCCGCCGAGATCCCTGCGGGGACCGCACCGCTTTTCTGAGTCGCAAATTCATCTGCCCCGTCCAGATGAATTTGCGACCCAAGGAAGTGGTGCGTCGCGACTGCGCGCAGCGCCGGGCCGAGCCGAGCGCGTCAGTCGTCGAGCTCGCGCCGGATCGCCGTGCCGCGCGGGGCGAGGCGGTAGCCGACCTGCAGGCTCTCGGTGAGGCCGAGGCCCTTGAGCTTGCGGATGCGTCGTTTGAGCTCGAAGCGCTCGATCCCGAGGCGTTCGGCGAGCGCCGTCGACACCTCGCCGGGGTGCGCGGCGATCTCGTCGATCACGCGGACGACCCAGGGCGCGTCGGCGTCGCGGTCGAAGCGTGCGAGGCGCGACCTCAGGTCGGCGATGTCGTCGGCCGAGAGGTCGTCGGCGTCGCGCAGCAGAGCGCGCGGGTCGTCGCCGAGGAAGTGGAAGGCGACGCGGTAGAGCTGACGGTCCGGCTCGGGGTCGCGGAGATCGGCAACGACGCCCGCCGGCGTCTCGAGGCCGGCCAGCACCGCGTCGGCCGGGTCGATCGCCGCGTCGCTCGGGAGCGCGTCGACGGCGTCGATCTCGATCATCCCCACGCGCGTGTGCACGCGCCCGCCGACCTTCGCCATCGGCCGCTTCCACCGGCGGAACGCGACCGTGACCGACCCGTCGGCGATGCCGGGGAGCGTGGCGGCGCGGAACAGCACGGGCCCTACGTAACCGCGGGGCCGAGCTACTCGCCCTTGCCGGGCTGGATGAGGATGCGGATCGGGTTGCCGTCGTGCTCGTGGAGGCGACGGATGCCCTCCTGCACCTCCTCGAGGGGCAGGATCGCGCTGACCGAGCGCGAGAGGTCGAGGCGCCCGCGGGAGAGCAGCGAGGCCAGGGTGCCGATGTCCTCGTTCTGGTAGCCGAGGTGGCCGAGGAGCTGCGCGCGGGAGAGCCCAAACGCGGCAGTGGTACCGATCTCGATCTTGCCGTTGCTCATGCCGACGGCGACGAGCCGGCCGCCGGTCCGCAGCGATTTGCGCGCCTGGGTGAAGGTCGACTGGATGCCGACCACGTCGAAGGCGACGTCGAGGCCCCGGCCGCCGGTGAGGTCGCGGATCGTGTCGCGCAGGCCCTCCTCGTTCGGATCGAAGGCGTAGTCGGCACCGAGTTCGATCGCCCGTTCCCGCACCTCCTCGATCAGATCGAACGCGATGATCGGCGCCGCGCCGACCAGCCGCGCGAGCTGCACGACGTGCGTGCCGACCCCGCCGACGCCCCACACGCCGACCGCCTCGCCGATGCCGACCTTGCCGGTGCGCACGACGGCGCCGAACGGCGTCGAGACGGCATCAGCCAGGAGCGCAGCCTGCTGGAGCGAGACGTTGTCGGGCACGCGCGTGAGGCCGGCGGCCTGCGCGACGTGGAACTCCGCCCACGCGCCGTCGTAGGCGAAGGCCATGAGCTGGGTGCGCAGGCACTCGGTGAACTTCGCGCGCCGGCACTCCGCGCAGTCGCCGCACGGGCGGCCGGCGGCGGGAATCACGCGGTCGCCCACCGACCAGCCTCGGACGCCCGGCCCGAGCTTCGTGATCACACCAGAGGCTTCGTGGCCCTGGATCACCACGTCCTTCTGCGGCGGGAAGACGCCGTCGATCAGGGAGAGGTCGGAGTGGCAGATGCCGCAGTAGGCGACGTCGATCAGCACGTCCCGGGATCCGACCT
>JAURVW010000552.1 GCA_030655275.1 Solirubrobacteraceae bacterium | reverse complement strand
GCGGGCGACCTGCAGGTCGCCGCCGGTGGGGAGGTGGTCGAGGGTCGACTGCACGTGGCGGGCAGCGGAGAACACGTCCACCGCACCGCGCAGGATCGCGTCGGTGCGCTCGTGTACGTGCCCGGCCACATGGGCGCGGATCGCGTCATAGCGGGCGAGCTCGAAGGTGGGGCCACCGGCCTCGGCGAGCAGCGCATCGACGGCGGCGGCGAAGGCGTCCTCGATCACGGCCGGCGCACCGCCGCCGTAGGGCACGCCCGCGAGCGTGAGCTGCGCCGCCTGCCCGAGCCCCTTCGTGACGGCCTTGCCGGGGGACGGCACCGCGATCAGCAGCAGTCGCCGGGTGCCGGCGAGCATCGCGTGCGCCTGGGCCTCCTTCGACTCGACCACCTTCACGCCGACGGTGGCGCCCTCGTCGACGAGCGTCGGGTAGGCCCGCACGGCCTGCCCCGTCCCCGGCAGCGCGACCACCTTCGGCAGATCGCCGGTCGGCTCGAGCACGCGTGGCCACTCCGTGAGGCCCGACCGCTCGATCGACGTCGACGCTTCCGTGAGCGCCTCGCGGAGCTTCGGCTTCAGCGAGGTGCGCACCGTCGGCAGGTCGTGGTCGTCGGCGAGCACCTTGCCCGCGGCATCCTCGATCCGGAAGCGCATGCGCAGGTGGCCGGGCAGGTTCTTCGTGTCGAGCAGGGCGGGGTCGATCCGCACGCCGCGCAGTCGCACGACCTCCTTCGCGACGACCTCGCCGATCGGCCCCGAGCGTGGCTTGACCGCCCGCACGATCTGGCCGGCGAGCTCGGGCACCGGCACGAGCTGGCGGCGCTGCTCCTTCGGCAGCGACCGCAGGAGGCCCGCGACGAGCTCCTCGCGCAATCCCGGCACGAGCCAGTCGAAGCCCTCCGGCCGCAACTGCCCGAGCGACTTCAGCGGCACGTGCACGGTGACGCCGTCCTTGTCGGTGCCGGGCTCGTACTCGTAGGAGAGGTCGAGCTGCAGGTCGCCCTGGCGCCACTTCGTCGGCCAGTCGCGGGCGTCGACGGTCTCGACCATCGACGCGTCGAGCAGCAGTTCCTTCGTGTACGACAGCAGCTCGGGATCGCTGTGCCGCGTGCGGCGCCACCAGCGGTCGAACTCCCTGCCGGAGACGATGTCCTTCGGGACACGCTCCTCGAAGAACGCGCGCAGCACGGAGTCGTCGACGAGCAGGCCGCGCTTGCGCACCCGCTCCTCGATCCGCTCGACGTCGGCGATGCGGTCCTTGTTGACCGTGAGGAACTGGTGCCGCGCCTCCCAGTCGCCCTCCACGAGCGCCTTCTGGATGAAGAGCCCGCGGGCCTCGTCGGGCCCGATGCGGCCGTAGCTCACCGCGCGACCCGGCACGATCGGCAGGCCGTAGAGCGTGACCCGCTCCGTCGCCACGACCTCGCCACGGCCGCGGTCCCAGCGCGGGTCGTCGTAGGAGCGACGCACGAGGTGCTCGGCCATCCGCAGCGCCTCGGCCGGATCGACCTGCGAGACGGTGCGCGCCCACAGCCGGTTCGTCTCGACGAGCTCGGCGGCCATCACCCACGTCGGCTGACGCTTCTGGATCGCCGAGCCGCGCCCGATCATGAACTTGGAGCCGCGGGCGCCCATGTACTCGCGGGTGTCGCCGTCCTTGAGCCCGAGGTGCGAAAGCAGGCCGGAGAGGAGCGCGGAGTGGATCTCCGGCGACTCGGCGGGCTCTTCGTTGAGCTGGATCCCGACCTCCTTCGCGGCGCGGCGCAGCGTGGCCACGAGGTCCTGCCACTCGCGGATCCGCAGCACGTGCAGGAAGCGCGCCTTGCACTCCTTGCGGAACTGCGAGTTGCTCTGCGCGCGGCGCTCGCTCTGGATCCATGTCCACAGGTTGAGCAGCGAGGTGAAGTCGGACTTGTCGTCGCGGAAGACGGCGTGGGCCTGCGCCGCCTGCTCCTGCTTCTCGGCCGGGCGCTCGCGAGGATCCTGGATCGACAGGGCGGCGGCGAGGGTGATCACCTCGGTCGCGCAGTGACGGGTGTCGGCCTCGAGGATCATCCGGCCCAGGCGCGGGTCGACGGGCAGGCGGGCGAGCCGGCGACCGAGGTCGGTGAGTTCGATCGTGCCGGTCGGCGCGACGATCGCGCCGAGCTCGTGGAGCAGGTTGAGGCCGTCGCGGATCTGGCGCGGGTCGGGTGGGTCGAGGAACGGGAACTGCTCCACCTCGCCGAGCCCGAGCGACGCCATCCGCAGGATCACCGAGGCGAGGCTCGTGCGCAGCACCTCGGGGTCGGTGAAGGCGGGCCGCTCGGTGAAGTCCTTCTCGGAATAGAGCCGCACCGCGACGCCCGGGGCGACGCGACCGCAGCGGCCGGAGCGCTGGTTCGCCGACGCCTGGCTCACCGGCTCGATGGGCAGTCGCTGCACCTTCAGGCGGGCCGAGTAGCGCGAGATGCGCGCCATGCCGGCGTCGACGACGCTGCGGATGCCGGGGACGGTGAGTGAGGTCTCCGCGACGTTGGTGGCCAGCACGACGCGCGGCTTGCTGCCCGACAGCTTGAAGACGCGCTGCTGCTCGGCCGTCGAGAGGCGGGCGTAGAGCGGGAGGAGGTCGGCCTTGTCGCGGATGCGGCCGGTGAGCATCTCGGCGGCGTCGCGGATCTCGCGCTCGCCGGAGAGGAACACGAGCACGTCGCCCTTGCCCTCGTCGAGGAGGTCCTCCACGGCTTCGGCGATGGCGTCGGCCTCGTCGATCGACTTGCCGTCCTCGTCGATCGGCTCGCGGTAGCGGACCTCGACCGGGAAGGTGCGGCCGCTGACCTCGACGACCGGCGCCGGCGTGCCCTCCTGCGTCGCGAAATGCTTGGAGAACCGGTCGGTGTCGATCGTCGCCGACGTGATCACGAGCTTGAGATCGGGGCGCTTCGGCAGGACCTGGTGGAGGCAGCCGAGCAGGAAGTCGATGTTCAGCGAGCGCTCGTGGGCCTCGTCGACGACGATCGTGTCGTAGCGGCGCAGCAGTGGGTCGTGCTGGATCTCGGCGAGGAGCAGGCCGTCGGTGACGAGCCGAATCTGGGTTTGTTCGCCGGAGCGATCGTCGAAGCGGACGGCGTAGCCGACGGTGTCGCCCAGCTCCGTGTTCAGCTCGGAGGCGATGCGTTCGGCGACGGTGCGCGCCGCGATCCGCCGCGGCTGCGTGTGGGCGATCTGGCCCTCGATGCCCCGACCGAGCTCCAGCAGCATCTTCGGAAGCTGGGTGGTCTTGCCGGAGCCGGTCTCGCCGGCGACGATCACGACCTGGTTGGCCGCGAGCACCTCGAGCAGTTCCTCGCGGCGCTCGCTGACGGGCAGGTCCGGATAGCTCGATGCGTCGAGCGTGGGAGCCGAGGCCCGGCGACGCTCGACGAGCTTCGCGCGCTGCTCGGGCGAGGTGCGACCGCGGGGCCGCTGGCCGCGCGGGCGCTCGGGGTCGCCGGAGTCGCGACGGGGGCGTTCGCCGCGTGGGCGTTCGGGGTCGTTGGGGTCGCGGCGGGGGCGTTCGCCGCGTGGGCGTTCGGGGTCGTCGGAGTCGCGACGGGGTTTGCGGCCGGCGTCGCCTTCGCGCCGGGGGCGGTTTGCGTCGCTTTC
>JAURVW010000920.1 GCA_030655275.1 Solirubrobacteraceae bacterium | reverse complement strand
TCTTGCCCGTGAACGACTCACCGGTGAAGGCGACGTCGCCGGAGGTGGGCTTCGTGAGGCCGGTGATCACGTCGACGGCGGTGGTCTTGCCGGCGCCGTTCGGGCCGATCAGGAACCGGACCTCGCCCTGGTTGATGGTGAACGTGAGGCCCTTGAGGGCCTTGAACCCGTCGAAGTCGACCTCGACGTTCTGGAGCTCCAGCAGCTTGCTCATTATTCGAACCTCGTCTCGCCGAATCCGGCGGCGGCTTTGCCGCGCTCGCGGCGGTCGTTGCTGGCCTGCCGCAGGGTGTTCTTCGTGTTGCGCAGGCCGCCGGCGAGACCGGACGGCACGAAGGCGATCACGACGATGAACAGCAGGCCCTGGAAGTAGATCCACCCGGACGGCATCTGCTCGGAGAGGCCCGTCTTGGCGTAGTTGATGACGAGTGCGCCGACGACCGCGCCGACGAGCGTCGCCCGGCCGCCGAGCGCGACCCAGATGACCATCTCGATCGAGGGCACGATGCCGAGCATGGCCGGCGAGATGATCCCGACGATCGGCACGAACAGCGCACCGGCCAGGCCCGCGAGGCCGGCCGAGAAGGTGAAGGCGATCGTCTTCACGTTCGCCGGGTCGTAGCCCAGGAAGCGCACGCGGTCCTCGCCGTCGCGCACCGCGATCAGCAGGCGGCCGTAGCGGCTCTTCACGAGCTGGCGGGCGAGGATGTAGGCGACGCCGAGTGCGACGACCGCCATCACGTAGAGCGTGACCGTCGACGAGGCCTCCGAGAGGTCCATCCCGAAGAAGGTGGTGATGTTCGTGAGGCCGTTCGTGCCGCCCGTGAGGCCCTGCTGGCCGACGAGGAGGATCACGAACGCGGCCGCGAGGGCCTGGGTGAGGATCGCGAAGTAGGCGCCGCGAACGCGCCGGCGGAAGATCAGCTGGCCCAGGAGGAAGGCCACGATCATCGGCACCAGGATCGTCGCGCCCACCGCGAACCACGCGTGCTGGAACGGACCCCACAGCGCCGGCAGCTTCTCGACCCCCGACCAGCTCATGAAGTCCGGGACGGCGAGTCCTTGCTCCTTCGCCTCGACGAGCTTGAGGTGCATGGCCATCGCGTAGCCCCCGAGGCCGAAGAACACGCCCTGGCCGAGGACGAGCATGCCGCCGTAGCCCCAGGCGATGTCGACGCCGATCGCGATGATCGCGAAGCACACGAACTTCGCGAGGAGGTCCAGGCGGAACTCCGAGAGCATCGCCGGGGCGAGGAAGAGGAGGCAGAGCGCCGCAACGGCGAAGCCCATCTGGCCCTTGGCGAAGTCGCGGCCCACGAGGAGCGGTCCGCGCTTGGGTGGAGCCGGCGCGGGTGCCGGCGGGGTGGCGGTAGCGGTGCTCATGCGAGGGCCCGGGTCTTCTGGACCGCGAGGCCCTGTGGACGGAACTGGAGGAAGGCGATGATCGCGACGAACACGATCACCTTGGCGAGGCTGGCGTCGGTCCCGAGCTCCAGGTAGGAGTTCATGATCCCGAGCGTGAAGGCCGCGATCACGGCGCCCCGGAGCTGGCCGAGGCCACCGACGACGACCACGAGGAAGGCGTCGATGATGTAGTTCGTGCCGAGCGACGGGCCGATCGAGCCGAGCAGCGTGATTCCCACGCCGGCGACGCCCGCGAGGCCGGAGCCGATGAAGAACGTGGTGCGGTCGACGCGCGGTGACTTGATGCCCGAGCACTCCGCGAGCTGTCGGTTCTGCACGACGGCGCGCATCCGGGTGCCCTGGACCGTCTTCGTCGCGAAGGCCCAGATCGAGACGACCGCGATGATCACGAGCGCGACGATGAACATGCGCGAGTAGGCGATGTTGACCTCACCGATCGCGAGTCCGCCCTCGAGCCACGACGGCGCCTTGACCTGCACGTTCGGTGCGCCGAAGACGTCGCGGTAGAGCTGCTGGAGCACGAGGGAGACGCCCCAGGTGACCAGCAGCGTGTCGAGCGATCTCCCGTAGAGCCGTTTGATCAGCGTCACCTCCAGGAGCAGCCCGAGGGTGCCGGCGACGATGAACGCGACCGGCAGCGAGAGCATGAAGGCGAAGCCCGTCATGGACACCGCGAACAGCCCTTGGAGCACATAGACGGTGTAGGCGCCGGCGGCGATGAACTCGCCGTGGGCCATGTTGATCACGTTCATCTGTCCGAACGTGAAGGTGAGACCGAGCGCGATCAGGAGCAGGAGAGCCCCGATGCTGACGCCGGCGATGAGCTGTGAGAAGAACGTGGTCATGGCAGGGCACCGACGGTACGGACGGCCTTCACACCCCCCATTGGACAACGGTCCAAAAGCTGCGCCGCCTCTTTCCGACGGCGGTCGCAAATGGCGCGAAGACCCCCTGCCTACATTTGCGGCGCAACCTGAAGCGACCCACTCCCTCGGGTCGCTCCATCTCTCGGTCACGCCGCCCGGACCTCCACTCAGGCCTGGTCGGTGGGCCGTTCCCACCCACCCCACCCCGTCACAAGGAAGTGCCCTTCGTGTCCAGCCCAGACTTCAAGAAGCTGTCGGTCGCAGCTCTGCTCGCCCTCGGTCTCTCCACCTCGCTCGCCGCCTGCGCGAGCGACGACAAGGCCGACTCGGGCGGCACGGAATCCGCCGATGCCGCCTCCGGCGACAAGATCAAGGTCGGCGTCCTGCAGTCGCTCTCCGGCACGATGTCGATCTCCGAGGTCGCCGTGCGCGACTCCGAGCTGATGGCCATCGAGGAGATCAACGCCAAGGGCGGCGTGCTCGGCAAGCAGCTCGAGCCGGTCGTCGAAGACGGTGCGTCCGACT
>JAURVW010000527.1 GCA_030655275.1 Solirubrobacteraceae bacterium | reverse complement strand
TGTTGAACGTCCTTATATTTCCTTAAAGGATTCACGTTTTTTGGACCCCTTTTTTGGTCCTTTTTTGCTCAAAAACCGTCAATTTTTGCTTTTCGGGTCGGTTTTGTGTTTTCACCCCCCCCCGGAAATGTGTAGCCTGCCCTTATCTTTCCTTAAAGAATTCGATTTTTGGGGCTTTTTAGGCCGTTTTACGTTCGGGACCCATCCCACCCCCCGGAAATGCGGGATTTCTGCGTTTTTGGCACTTTTTCAAAAAATTCCCATTACAGAACCGCAATCAAAAACCCCGGTTTTGGGGTTACCTGGGTCCCCCCCAGGGTTTTCGGTTTTCGGGGGTTTTTCGCCTTTTTTGGTGTTTTTACCTGTTTTTGTGTCTTTTTTTGAGTTTTTGGCGTTTAATATGTTTTACCCCCCAAAATGTGTAGCCGAGTCATATCTTTCCTTAGACTTTTACTTTTTGGTCTTTTTGCCTTTCTTTGTGGTTTTGGGACCCTCCCCTGAAATTAGTAGCCTCTAATATTGCCTTAAAATATCACCTTATGACCTTTTTTTGGCCCTTTTTGGGAAGCCGTCGCGCAAAAAGCGATATTTCTGCGTCTTGGTTTTTTACTCACAAGCCCTTTACAAACTCAGCAACCCATTGTGGTTCTGGGTCCCCGGCGTATTCTGTCTGGATTTAGCGTCTGTTTGCTCGCTTACTTATTTTTATTTTTGAGGTTGTTTGTGTTTGCTGTTTTGTGTTTGTTGTCCCAGAGTTCTTATCCATCGTTTAGTGCAGAATCGTAGCTGGTCTCTTTTTGGTACTTTCATTTTGACCGAGGGTGAGTTTTTCCAATGGTAAACTCTCTGCTTTACTGTTTAGCAATTCTAACACTCGGCCCCGAAGCTAATTTTTTTTGTTATTATACTTTTCATGCATCATAATAAATTTTTGACTTCCGTGTGAATTTTTTTCACAGTATGAGCTCTAGGTTGACTTGTGCAACAAGTTGCTCGTGCGTGAATTCGTGCGACCGATCGCACTTTAGAACCAGTTTTTTTTCTTAATGCTACTGCTTGAACTAACTCGCCGACAGGTTTTCTTCTATGAACTAACAATACAAATTGCAGTACGCAGCGCGTACCAGCAATTAGTTATATTAGCTTTTGCGTATAATTTGTAATACTTTACGTTTAAGCTTCGGCTTTTGCATATGCGTTTTACGCGATCGCCAAGGTTAATGTTTGAAAGCACTTTTGTTTCACACCAACCGGTGGTCAGGAGCTCTTTTTACTTCTTGTTAAATTTCTATTTACACAATGCTTTAACTTATGTTTTTCTTTAGTAATGAGTGCTCTCCAAGCTGTTCTCGGGGGGGGCGGGGGGGGGGGGGGGGGGGGGGGGGGGGGGGGGG
>JAURVW010000524.1 GCA_030655275.1 Solirubrobacteraceae bacterium | reverse complement strand
CGGATAGGCGCCGGCCGGTCCCGTGAGGACGTGCCGGAAGAGTGAGGCCGGGTTCTGCGTCTCGCGCTCGATCCAGGTCTTCGAGGTCGCATCCCAATCCGGGCAGATGCAGAAGGCGTCGCAATTGTACTCGTCAAGCGTACCGTTCAGCTGCCCGGTCGCGCGGATGCGAATGGCGGTGACCGCCAGCGGCTTGTC
Organism: Solirubrobacteraceae bacterium; assembly: GCA_030655275.1. GTDB lineage: Bacteria > Actinomycetota > Thermoleophilia > Solirubrobacterales > Solirubrobacteraceae > JAGIBJ01. The sequence goes on along the minus strand of JAURVW010000524.1, from coordinate 1,472 downwards.
GAAGTTCAGCGGGTATTCGGGCCGGAACGAGCGCAGGGCCGACCATTGCGAGCGACCGGTGCGCTGGATTTCCTTCTTCGACAGATCCTGGTCCGGACGGTCGAAGTCGCTGCTGGTGCGGGTGATCTCGACCTCGTAGAGGCCGCGCTCCGTCACGTCATAGGCGAAGGTGCGCGTGAACGCTTTGCCGGACAGCTTTGCGAAGACCGAGATCGGCCGAGAGGTCCACGTCTCGGTGCCGACCTTGCGATAGCGCAGGGTGAACGTCGCCTCGACGCCGACCTTCTTCCCATCCTTGTCGACGCCGCCAAGCCCTCCCGGAAAGCCGATGTCGATCGAGAACGAGGAGATGTCCGCCTTGGTGTAACGCGTTTGCGGGCCTGCGCCCGGGCCGCCGCTGAGAAGCTCGATCGACAACGCGCGCTCGACGACCTGCTGCGGGGTCAACGTCAGCGCTGCGTCGCCGACTCGGCCCTCGCGGTACTCCGCCGTGACCTCCTGGTACTTTTCAATCGGCGTCTCACCGATGCGGTGGTTGCGCAGGGCGATCGGGCCGTAGCCGTGGATGAAGTTCGCGATGACGAAGCGGTCGTCACCGACTGATTCCGTGTAGGGCAGCATGCCGTAGGGCGGCGTCGAGCGGTGGAAGCCGAGGATGGCCGGCACCACGCCGTCGGGCTGCGCCTGGTTGCGCAGGCCCTGGATGCCGTAGATCGCCGTGTCCTTCTTGTCGCTGCGGACCGGGATGAGCGCGTTGATGAGCAGCGTGCCGGCGAGCAGCGTCGTCGCGGTGATGACGCCGGCCAGGGCCGTTCCCAGCGACCCGGTGCCAATGCCGCCGAGACCGCCGAACAGCAACTCGCCTGCCAGCATCGGGCCGTAGAACTGGCCGGCTGCCACGGCAGCGACGGTAAGCGCGATGAGGAGGACGTTCTTCAGGATGTCGCCCTGCGGAACGACCCGGATTAGAACCTGCGTGCCCGGCTTCGGCTTCACCGCGTGCCCGAGGGCCTCGGCGATTGGGTGGCCGTTGAGCGTAACCCGGAAGTAGGCGCCGCCCAGCCTGCGCCCTGCCGGCATCGCCTCGGCGACCATCTGAGCGATGGTCTGGCCGGGCGCGACCGTGAACGCGACCCGGTCGCGGGTGGCGTCAAGCAGGTGAGGCTGTGCGAGAACGCGGACCGGTGCGTTCATCAGGCGGGCTCGGTCTGTCGCATGGCCATCTCAACGACGCGCCGGCCGGAGCTGTCACCGACGGCCAGCGCGGCGATCGGCAGGCAAGTCGTGGCCGCGAGGACGGGAGGGACCACTGGCGGGAGGCCGAAGAGACCCGCCATGATCCATTCCTTGTGTCGGTACGCTCCGACCAGTCGCGGAGCCCACTTTCCGGTCGTGTAGTCGACGAGGCAGCTGTCCTGGTCCCGGTCGATGTGGAGCATGCGGCCGCCGCCAATGGCGATGCCGACGTGATG
>JAURVW010000504.1 GCA_030655275.1 Solirubrobacteraceae bacterium | reverse complement strand
TCGGCCGCACCGACCCGCTCCCGCGCGACGAGGACTTCGACAAGATGGCCGCGACGGCCAAGACGGAGCCCGAGCAGGTCCAGGACGACCTCGCGGCAGCCATCGCGGTCCTGCGGGAACGCACCGGCACGGAGGACGTCGTGGTGGTCGGCTTCTGCTTCGGCGGCACGAACGCCTACCTCTCGGCCGCCAACGACGCGCTCGGCCTGGCCGGTGTCGTCGCGTTCTACGGCGGCCTCACCCCGGACCGCTTCGGCTACCCGCACCCGGTCACGAAGGCGGCGGAGATGCACGGCCCGATCCTCGGACTCTTCGGCGAGGGCGACGCGTCGATCCCCGCCGAACGCGTCTCGGAGTTCGGTGCAGCGCTCGCCGGCGCCGGCGTGCACCACGAGTTCCACGGCTACCCGGACGCGCCCCACGGCTTCTTCGACCATGGCCTCGAGGCGTTCGCCGGCGCGTCGCAGGACGCGTGGGAGCGTGTGCTCGACTTCCTCGGCGGCATCGAGGCGAAGGCGCACGCCACGGCCTGAGGGTCCGGGTCTGGTCGGGTCGGCGAGACCCGCCCCGCGCCCGCGCCTCAGCCCAGGCTGTCGACGTGCGCCAGCGCGAGCGGGTGGGCTGCGAGGAACTCCTTGAGGGTCTGCGGCTCCTTCCCCGTGAGCGCCAGCACGTCGCCGGAGACCGGTTCGAGCTCGCCCGCCGCGACGGCGGTGTAGGTCGTGACCCAACCCTCACGCTCGAAGTCGCTGGCGTCGAAGTGCGCGCGGGAGGCGTAGGCCTGCTCGACGGTCTCGCGTAGGTACGAGATCGGCTTGCCGCTGTGGCGGGCCATCGCGAGGGCGATCTCGGAGAAGGTGAGCGCCTCGCGGCCGGTGAGCTCGTAGGACTTGCCGGCGTGGTCGTCGCCCGTGAGCAGCGCGGCGACCGAGGCGGCCACGTCGTCGCGGGAGACCGCCGCGACCCGGCCGTCGCCCGCGGGGCCGGCGATGTCGCCGCTGGGCAGGACGAACTCCGGGAGCACGTCGAGGTAGAAGTTCATGTGGGCCATCGTCCACGCCAGTCCGCTGGCCTTCACGTCCTGCTCGGTCTGCCAGTGCTGGCGGCCGTAGACGAAGGTCGCCTCCGGACCGGCCGCCGTGAACGACAGCTGCACGATCCGCTCGACGCTGGCGGCGACGGCCGCCTCGATCGCGATCTTGTGCGCGGTGACGCGGTCGGACGTCTCGTGGCCGGGCACGAGGAAGAAGGTCCTCACGCCGTCGAGTGCGGCCCGCATCCCCTCGGCGTCCTCGTAGCCTCCGACGACGGCCGCCTCGGCGCCGACGAGCTTCGGGGCGCGGGCCGCGTCGCGCACGATCAACCGCTGCGCCACCCCCTGCGCGGCGAGCAGCTTCGCGACCCGTCCGCCGACCGCGCCGGTCGCGCCACCGACGGCGATCGTGGGGGCGGCAGACTCGGCAGCGCTCATGCGAGCCAGGCTAGCCGCGGGCCACCCACCCCACCTTGACCGACGTACTGGACAAACCCGATCGGTCCTATGCAGAATGCGTCGGATGCGCGACGACGAACTCGAATACCTCGCGGACCGCCAAGACGCGTGGGAGGCCTCCGTCCGCGCCGAGCACCACCTCTCGCGCCGTGAGGCCCTCAAGTTGGCCGCGGCCGGCACGATCTTCGCGGCGGGCGCCGGGTCGCTGCTGCCGAAGAACGCCTTTGCGCAGCTCGCCGCGCCCGCGCCCGC
>JAURVW010000503.1 GCA_030655275.1 Solirubrobacteraceae bacterium | reverse complement strand
GCCCCGGCGAGCGCGCCCGAGTCGGCACCGGGCTCGCGGTCGCCGTCCCGGCCGGTCACGCGGGCTTCGTCGTGCCGCGGTCGGGCCTGGCGGCGCGGCTCGGCCTGTCGGTCGTCAACACGCCCGGGATCATCGACGCGGGCTACCGGGGCGAACTGCAGTTGCTGCTGCTCAACACCGACCGCGACGCCACGATCGAGCTGGCCGCCGGCGAGCGCGTCGCGCAGCTGCTGATCGTGCCGGTCGCGATGAGCGCGGTCGTCACGGTCGACGAGCTTCCGGCCGCCGACGATGCCCGCGGAGCCGGCGGCTACGGCTCCACCGGCACCGCCTGACGCCGCGCGGGTCTCGAGCCGAGGACAGCGCTCAGCCGCTTGCTACCCGCTCGGAGCCAGCGCGCTGACCTTGAAGCGCACCGTCTTCTCCGGCTCGGCCGGCAGGGCGACGAAGTGCGTGTGGAGATGGGCGACGGAGCCACCGTTGAAGTGCATGTCGCCACTGCGCTCGACCGTGGCGGTGGCGAGTGGGGCGAGCTGCGCCTTGAGCATGCGCTTGATCGCCCAGAGCTCGGCGCCGGCCTCGTCGGGGAGCTCGTCGAAGGAGGTCACGTGGCGGTGCGGGACGATCAGGTAGTGGGCGACCGTGCCAGCGTACGGGTAGTCGTTCTTCGTCACGTACCAGTACTCGCCGGTCCAGTCGATCGGCTCGCGGTGGTGCGACTCGACCGACTCGGGGCAGAAGATGCAGATGCCGTCGGCCGTCAGCTGCTCCATGTACTCGCGCTGGTGGTCCTCGCGGGCCGCGGAGATGTCGTAGAGCGGGAGCGGCAGCTCCGATGCGTCGTCGCTCACGAACGATCCCGGTCGTACACGCGCACCGTGAAGGCCGCGCCGTTGCCCTCGACGATGCGGTCGCGCTGCTCGATGAGCCGGAAGTCGTCTCCGAGCTCGGGGAAGAACGTGTCGCCATCCGGCGCGAGCTCGACCTCGGTCGCGTAGATCCGGTCGACCGACGGCAACGCTTCGGCGTAGGTGTGGCCACCGCCGATCACGGCCCCGGCGCCCTCGGCCGCGAGGAGGGCGTCCTCGAACGACCCGAACACCTCGGCACCCTCGGCGACGTAGGCGGGATCGCGGCTCAGGACCAGGTTGCGCCGACCGGGCAGCGGCCGGAACTTCGGAGGGATCGACTCCCAGGTCTTGCGACCCATGATCACGGGGTGGCCCATCGTGATCTCGCGAAAAAAGGCCATGTCGGTCGGGAGGTGCCAGGGGAGGTCGCCGTCGACCCCGATCACCCGGTTGCTGCCGTACGCGACGACGATCGAGAGCATGGCTAGTCGCCCGTCCGCTCGGGCAGCAGGAGGCTGCCGACGATCGCGAGGGCCACGGCGACGCAGATCCGACGGATCACGTGAGCACCGGGATCGACGTGATGCCGGGATGCGGGTGGTAGTCGCTGAGCGCGAAGTGCTCGGCCCGGAAGTCGTGGATGTCGGTGACGCGGCGGCCGGCCTCGGTGAGCTCGAGGGTGGGGAGCGGGAGGGGGTCGCGGGTGAGCATCTCGTCGACGTGCTCGAGCTGGCTGGCGTAGATGTGCGCGTACTGGATCCAGTGCACGTACTCGACGAGCTCGTAGCCCGTGAGGTGCTCGATCATCAGACCGAGGGCGTTGTACTGGACCATGTTCGACGGGACGCCGACGGGCGTGTCGCCGGAGCGCTGGTTGTGGACGAGGTGGAGCTTGTCGCCGAGCACCATCGCGTGGATCCAGCCGTGGCACGGCGCGATCGTGTTGCGCGACTTCGTGTTGGCGGTGCGGTGGTTGGCCTGCGGGATCCACGGGCTCATGAGCGCCGTGCGGTCCATCGGGAGGTCCTTCAGCTTCTGGATCAGCGCGGGAAGCTGGTCGAAGCCGGGATCGCCCTCGTCGTCGAGGTTCGTCGTGAAGTTCTGGAAGGCGTGGCCGTAGGAGCCGGGGCCGAGGTCGCCGGGAGCCAGGCCGCGCGAGGAGGTCTTCTTGTCCGTCGCCCAGGGACCCCACCAGTCGCAGCCGAACGCCTTGAACTCGTCGAGCGTGCGGGCACCGTTGATGAAGGCGCAGAGCTCGCCGATGGCCTTGTCGAAGAAGCCACCGATCGAGCGCTCGGTGATCACGGCGGCGCCGTGGGCCATCGGAAAGCGCATCGCGACGCCGGCGACGGCCAGGGCATCCTCGCCCTGCTTCGTCTGCACGCGGACGCCCTGCTCGCGGATGGTGCGGAGCATGTCCTGGTACTGCGTGCTCGGACGCCGCTCGTCGAACGGGAGGTAGTTGGGCATCGCCGTCGAGACTAGAGCGAGGCGCGGCGCTGGCGCGGTCGCGCGCAGGATGCCTGCTCGTGGCCACATCGGCGGCCTCGCGCGACGGTGCGGCTCGCGTCGGTCGCTGGGGTTCCCGCCCGCGCCTGTAGGGTTTGCGGGGCCCGAAGGGCACTTGGGATGGCACAGACAGGCACCGACATCACCGCCGCCGACGGCATCCTCGGACCGGGCGTGAACTTCGCCGATCGGCTCGTGCCGTCGCTCGACGAGCTGAGCCGCCGACTGGCCGAGCTCCGCGCCCAGGGCCTCACGATCGTGCTCACGTCCGGATCGTTCGACCTGATCCACCTCGGCCACGTGAAGTACCTCGCTGCAGCGAAGGCGCTCGGCGGGATCCTCGTGGTGGGCGTCGACAGCGACGCCAAGATCCGCCGTCGCAAGGGCGACGACCGCCCGATGGTGCCCGAGGGCGAGCGCCTGGAGCTGCTCGCGCACCAGCGGCCCGTCGACCTCATCTACCTCAAGGACGACGCCGACCCCAAGTGGGCCCTCATCAAGGCCGTCGCGCCCGAGGTACTCGTGCTCACCGCCGACCACTCCTACTCGCCGAAGGAGCTCGAGGATCCCCTGGAGTACTGCGGCAACGTGGAAGTGCTGCCGCGGCAGGCGGCCGTCACCACGTCCGAGCGGATCCGCCAGATGTACATGCATCTCGGCGACAAGCTCGGCCCGGCCCTGGCGCAGGTGCTGCCCGGGCTGATCGACGACATCCTCAAACGCCGGTGAGCGACACGGTCGTCCTCTACGTGCCGGTGCTCCACGAGGGCTACCGGCGATTCCTCGCTGCCCACGCGACCGGCAAGCCCGTCCACGTGATCGGGCGTGAGCTGCACGCCGACTATCGGCCGCTGGCGAAGGACATCCGCGCGCTCGAGCCGGCGCTCGTACGGGATGCGATCGCCTCCTGGGGGATTGCCTCGACGGTCGAGGTGCTCGATGAGGCGGGAGCCCGCGCGCTGGCCGAGACGAGATCGTCGCTCACCTTGCCGTCGGAGGACGTGAGCTACGCGGTGGTCGAGCGCTGGTTCGCCCGCTCCGAGGTCACGTACGACACCGCCTTCCTCCGCTGGGACAAGCGCAAGAGCGTCGAGCTGCTCGTGCCCGGCGCTCGGCCGGTCAGCGACGCCGACGAGGCCTTTGCCGGGCTCGCAGCGGCCGCGGAGGCGCAGGCCGGCGGAAGTATCGACTGGTGGCGGCAGGTCGGCGCAGCGATCCGGTTCGCCGACGGCACTGTCGCCGCAGCCCACAATGCGCTCAACCCGACGCCGGGGGCGGCGTACGCCGTCGGTGATCCTCGCAGCAACTTCTTCAAGGGCGTGCACCTGGAGCTGTCGCTCGCCACGCACGCCGAGGCGAAGCTCATCGCCGACGCCGCCCGGGAGGGACGCGCGACTGCCGGCGCGACCCTCTATGTGACCGACTTTCCATGCCCGCCCTGCGCGAAGCTCATCGCCGGGGCCGGGATCGAGCGCGTGTACTTCCGCACGGGATACGCGGTGCTCGACGGCGAGGACGTCCTGCGCGATGCGGGCGTCGAGCTGATCGACGTGAGCGCCGTGCTCGCGGCCGACACGCCCACCGACTGAGGCCGCCATGACCGTGCTGCTCTGCAAGCTGGCGCTCGCGCCGGCGTTCGTCGTGCTCGTCTCGATCGCCGTGCGGCGACTCGGCCCGCGCATCGGCGGGATCTTCGGCGGCCTGCCCGTGGTGGCCGGCCCGATCCTGTTCGTCTACGCCCTCGACCACGGCACGGCCTTCGCCGCTGACGCCGCCGCCAACAGTCTCAAGGCGCTGATCGCACTGAGCGGATTCGTGCTCGCGGCAGCGTTCGTGTCGGGGCGCGTCGGCGATGGGTCCCGCCTCGACGGCTCCTTGAAGGCGCGCAGTGCTGCCCGCGTCGCGTGGCACAGCGTGGTCTTTGGCTGGCTGGTCTTCTCGGCGCTCGCGGCCCTGGTGGCTCTCGTCGAGCTTCCGCCGATCGTGTCGCTCGCGGCCTGTGCGGTCGCGTTCGTCGTCGCGTTGCGCCTGCTCCCGCAGCCCGACCCAGCGGCGCCCGTCGAGGCGCCCGGCCGCCCGCCGCACGATCTCCTCCTGCGCGGCAGCGCGGCGGCCGCGATGGTGCTCGTCCTCACCTCGCTGGCCGGGACGCTCGGCCCGACCGCATCCGGCGTGCTGGCTCCATTTCCGATCATCACCAGCGTCCTGGCCGGCTTCGCCATCGCGCACGAGCCCCGCGCGACGACCCTGCGCCTCATGCGCGGCATGCTTCGCGGTTTCTTCTCCTTCGCGACATTCCTGTTCGTCGTGACGATCGCCGTGGAGCCGCTCGGCACCGCCGCCGCCTTCCTCTCGGGGATCGCCGCAACCGCCGTCATCCAGATCGGCCTGGTGTCGTGGGCGGCCCGCGCCGCGCGGCCAGCCACGTCGCCGATGCCGCTCCCGGCGGTCGCCGTCGACCGTTCTACGGGGTGACGCGCTCCAGCACGCAGCGTGTGCGACCGGATGTCGGTCGCGGCAGTGCTCGGGCGACCGCGATCCCGCCGCCGGGGAGCGCGATGACCGCCCGGACGCCCGCGTCGAAGTCGTAGGGCGCCGGTGCGGTGAAGGGCGCCGGCCCCGGCCACGTGTCGTCCGGGCTCCGGAACGCCACCTGTTGGGCGTACCGGTCGTCGAGATCGTCCGTCGGCGTCCCGACGTAGCTTCGCCAGGTCAGCGCGAGGCCGGCGTCGACGGTGGGGGTGAGGGTCACGTCGAGGGCCCCGGGGGCGAACAGCGCCCGGGCGGGCACGAGCTGGTCGCCGGTGCCCGAGTAGAGCTGGAGTCCGCGCTCCTCCTGGACCTCGTCCTTTCCGGTCACGACCGTCGTACGACCTGACGGCTCGGTCGTGATCGCGAAGTCGTGATCCTCCCTCGCCTCGATCTGAGGGCCGCGGTCGATCAGCCGCCGCGGCGAGAAGGCCTCGGCTCCGGGCCCGAGCCAGCTGATGAACAGGCCATGTGTCCTGGAGCGGCCCTCTCCCGTCATGTCCGCGATCGCCACGGTCACGGCGCCATCGGCTCCGACCGCGGCCTCGGCGAGTGCGTCGAAGGACGGCTTGCCGACGACCAGCACGGGGCCGAGGCGTCCGTCGCGGCCGATGCGCCGCGCGGAGATCGGCTTCTTGGACTGCGCCGACGTGGAGACGACCACGCCGGAACCGTCGTCGCCGAGAACGACGTCGTCGAAGACGAACGTGGCCCGCAGGGGCGAGAGCAGCGAGACCGCCGGGCGAAACCTGGATGCGCCGGCCGGACGCACGGCCACCCAGTACTGCAGCCAGGCCTTTCGTGGGACCGACTCGCGGAAGGTCACGACGGTGGTCCCGCCGCGGCTGAGGATGCGGTGCAGCTCGGCATCGCGGTTCGGATTCGAGAGGCGCTGGGTACCGGTGCGGCCGTCGGGGCCGAGCGTCGCCACCCACACCTGCTCTCTCCGTTTCGGAGCAACGCGCCCCGCGGCCACAACGCGCCCCGCAGTCTTCTTCCGTGCGGCCCAGGCGAGCCCCTCGAAGGACTCCGGCTTGGGCTGGCCCGTTTCGTACGCGGCCGTGAGCCCCTGGGGTGCGACCGTCGCGCGCATCGCGTTCTGTGCCTGACTGCGCCGCGACAGCGTGCGCATGGGCGCGACGGCGCCGGCTGCGTCGACCGAACTGACGGTCGCTTGCCAGCGCCCGCCCGACTGGCTGCGGGTGAGGGCCTCGACCGACCCGTTCGCGCCGGCCGCCAGCGACGACGGACAGGAAGGCAGCGCCACCGCCGGCCCCACCGTGATGGCCGTCGCCGCGGCCACGTTCGACGCGAACGTTGCGACGCTGGAGACGAGCGCGAGGGACAAGACGCGACCAGGACGCACCGGAGCGACGCTACCGCAGCACCCCGCCGCGGACCCGGTCAGCGGCCGGTCCGACCCGCGCCCGG
>JAURVW010000489.1 GCA_030655275.1 Solirubrobacteraceae bacterium | reverse complement strand
GATAAACTAAAGGTAAAAACTTATATTGAATCTCTTGGATATACAATCAAAGTACTATCATGAAGGATGAATAAATGCCTGATAAGTCAAAAGTTTCTCTTAAAAGTATCCCAACAGGTATAGATGATGAAGTTGAGTTTTCTTTTTTTGATGAAGATACACAAGAGAATATTGGTAAAATAACTTACGACTTACATAAAGTAAGCAAGAAAGCTAAGATAAATTATACTTATTTAATACCAGAAAGAAGAAGAGAAGGTATATTAAAATCTTTGCTTGATGAAATTTTGTGTAACATACAGTGCTCTGGTATGAAAAAAGTAGAACTTCATACGATAACTGAAGATGCAACAAAAGCCTGGGAACGACTTGGATTTGAAACAATCGGAACTGAAACTGATATATCTGGAACTGCATTTACTTACATGGAAAAGAAACTACAAGAAAAGTGTGATTGTTCTAAATGATTTTGGTATATACCGTTAAATATATAAACCTATAAATCAATATAATAATTGTGAAAACTATAATTACATGATCACCATGTAAAATATGGAGGAAAGAAACAAATGCAAGATATATTATATCCACTCGCCCCTGTAGATGGTCTTCTGGAGATTGTTGGACTACCAAAAACAAAGAATCTGGTAGATGCAATATCCCCTCAGACTGTACTTGGGGATAAACTCGGAATAACCTCACCAGGAGAGATTCTGGAAAACGTTGTAGATGAAGTACGTTCTGGAGCAAGCCCTGGGAAATTACCATTGCTTCCAGGATTAGGGAGATAATTATGGCAGATCCACTTGAAACACTTGGAAATATAGGACAAAAGATGTTGTCCGTACCGACTGACCTACTCAGTGTAGGAACACGAAGAGTAACTGAAGATATGGGAATGATGACCGCAAAAATTCAAGATATTGGCACAACTCTAATGCCAGCAGGCGGTCTCGGATTGCCGCAGCTTCCACCTCTACCTGGAATGCCAGGAGCAGCAGAAGCACCAGCGCCGGCAGCAACACGCTCTGAAGTAACTAAGGGTGTAAGAACTACAAGAAAAACATCGTATATGAGGGTGTAAACATGGCAGGAGAAATGGCAGATCTCACACAAGATGAGCAAGATATATTCAACGCAGAATGGGATAAGTTCGTGACCTTACATTACCCTGAAAGGGAGTTCATGGACATATTCGAAGACAACAAGCAACAGATCCTTGACGCCCTAAAGATCTCGAAATACCAGCTCGAGATGGAGTTCGGTGGCATTAACGCATCCTCAAATCAGATCGGCTGGACAATGATCCA
>JAURVW010000485.1 GCA_030655275.1 Solirubrobacteraceae bacterium | reverse complement strand
CTGCTGGTCAGGCTGTAGAGGTTACACATATCGCAGCTTAGCAAGCTGATGTTTGCAAGTCACGGTGCCGTTCAAGCGGTCGTTACATCGGGGAACGGTGTATTACGGTTGGTGTTTCCATGATGGATGAACATCACGGAGCCGCGAGCGATGTGGACAAAGGCGGAGTTGTTGCGAATTGAAGCCGATGAAGCGGATGAAAAAGCGTTTAAAACTACCGATCCTGTGACCCGCGAGACGTACTTAGAAGTTGCGAGAACCCTCAGACAGATGGCCGAACTTGAGGAAAGCCGTTAGTAACGAAGAGGCACCCGGAGTTTCCTCCGAGTGCCTATTGGACCAGCCGAATGCTTAGTTACTTGGTCGCGTCCCGAACTGCATCCTTAGCCCCGCCGACCGAGTTCTGTACCTTGCCGGCAACCTGATCGGCCTTACCTTCGGCCTCTAGCTTCGTGTCACCAATCACCTTGCCAGCAACTTCCTTGATCTTGCCCTTGGCTTGTTCAAGGCTACCTTCGATACGATCCTTATCCATGTCCGTCTGTTCCTTGTTACTATGCCGGAACAACGAAGTGTCAGGCCAAGCGTTCCTGCTAATTCGCAGCAGATGTACGTGGATCGATCAACAATCATTCACGCATACGAGAGTTGCTAGGACGACATGATCGCGTCCAGCGCGAGCGAAAGCGACTGATCTTGCCTAACGCGCCGGTTGGCCGCGAGCCTCACGCACTGCGACGAACGCTTCACTGAATTCACGCAAGTCATGGGGATGACGAGGCGCTTCGCTCATCGCGTTTTTCAGAACATAGAGTCTGATAGCGGAAGACAAATTTGCATGAGTGCGCTGATCTTCAATCTCGCCCACCAATTCGGCTAGAGACTTTTTCCGCACTGCTGCGATCCGGCGAAGCGCGGTCCAGAATATATCTTCGAGGCTAACGCTTGTCTTATGACCTTTCACAATGACTGAGCGTTTGACGATAGTTGATTGCATCTTGTGCCCTCCCATTGGTTGGACCCGTCTATCAACGGAACAAGTCGTGCCACCGTCGCACAGTGTCTCGAATTGATTCTTCAAACATTCTAATGAGGACTGACTGAATTACTCAAGCCCTCAGCGCTGCGCCATCGCAGGTCATTAGAAGCGCCAGTTAACAATAGGCTTGGTTGGTATCACGGTAGGTTGATCTGGCCTATGTTCGCTAGTAGACGGTACTCTATTACAACCGCGCTACGTTGTATCGATTGGTGTTTACTCGATCGATAAGGGTTTCAAGTGCCTTCGAAAGCCGATGAGTACCGCGCACGGGCTACGGAAGCTGAGCGCACTGCTACTGAGATCAAAGACAACGTGGCGAAACGGGCTTGTGCTGAGATTGCTCGGCAGTACCGAAATCTAGCTGAACAAGCCGAACGGAATGGTTGGTAGTTTCGCGTTTGTTCTGATTCGTTCTCAGGTAGGTTTTCATACGCTAGGCGTGTTGCCGCTATGTTCGATACCGGACATTTCTGCGCGACGTGACTCGCGGTCTTCATGGCCCCCGATGTACTGCTCAGATCGTTCGCCTCAGACGCAAAAAGTGTCGGATGGTCGGTCGAAGCCGTGAGGGACGATACGATGACCAGGGTACGTGGTATTCTCGACCCATTATGCGAACGCTGCGGTGCCTT
>JAURVW010000472.1 GCA_030655275.1 Solirubrobacteraceae bacterium | reverse complement strand
AATGTAGATAGATTTTATAAAAATCATATTGATAATTGGCATACAAAAGAAATTATCAATAAATCAGAAAAAAATATTATAGGGAAAAGAAATTATTAGGTAACAATATGATAAAAGAATTATCAGAAAAAATAATAAAGTTAAGTGAAAAAGATTTATATATAATTGAAGGATGTTTTTTACTTATGGGTATCCTCTGTTTATTATTATTTTATATTTTTGGATGTATTATTGGAGAATACACAACCCAAATAGAAATTACTGATAAACTTATTTCTCTTTCAGATTCAGATAATAACTTTTTTAAAATAAATAATCAAATTTATGAAGTTAGAAAAGTTAATAATTCTTATATTACTGATTTATCAGTAGATATAACACATAATTATTCAAATAGATAATTTTATGACAACAATTAAAGATATATTAAAAGTTAGTGATATAGTAGATATTAATGAAGAATATAAACAATATAAAGAATATTCTTTAAGTAAAAATAAAACCCCTGTAAGTTTAGAAATATATAAAATATTAAAAAATAAAATAATAAATGAATTAAAACAACATTTATGATAATACATTTACTTGATACAAACAATAATAAAACTTATTGTGGACTTAAAAAATTATTAGTTCTTAAAATAATTTCAGATAAAATAAATTATGAAGAATTTTATAACTGTAAAAATTGTAAAAAGGTTGTTAATAAAATTTATGATTAAAGTTTATGAATAATCAAGAAATATTTGATTTATTGGAATCAAGAAAAGTTATTATTATCGCTGGAGAATATGGTAGGGGAAAAACTTTATCGGCAATAGCTTTAACATGGTTTTTAACTTCATTATATCAACATTTTACTGTATTATCGAATATTCCTATATCAAAAAAATTTAAATTCATAGAATTGGAAGCCTTAACAAATTCTCATCAATTTGATAAAGAACATAAAAATACCATAATTCTTCATGATGAAATGCAAAGAGACTTTAACTCACGGGATTTTTTAAGTTCATCTGCAAAAATTGTTAGTAAATTCTCTGTAGATTTTAGAAAAGATGAATCAAAATTAATAAGTACTATTCAATTTATGAATAGATTAGATGCTTCTTTA
>JAURVW010000471.1 GCA_030655275.1 Solirubrobacteraceae bacterium | reverse complement strand
TACCCGTGGTACCGCCGCACCCTGCCCCTGGCCGGCGTCGCCCTCGCGATGGTCGTCGTCCTCAACTTCGTCTTCTGAGCTGGAAGGACCGTCATGACCGAGAAGCACACCGCCGGCGCGCTCGACATCCGCAACGTCATCGGGGCCCTGCTGCTCCTGTACGGCGTCATCCTCGTCGTCACCCGGATCGTCTCGGGCGACGAGGGCGGAGCCAACAGCGAGGGCGTCAACGCCAACCTGTGGGCCGGCCTCGCGCTGCTCGTGGTCGGCGGAGCGTTCGTGGCCTGGTCCCTGCTGCGGCCGGTCGTGGTGCCCGAGCACGTCGCGACGCCCGAGGAGATGAAGCCGCCGGGCCACTGAGACCCGGTCCGGGTCCGCTCGGCCCGGGGGTCGTGTGCCTGACCACCAGCCGGGGGCGGCTGGCAGGTACACGACCCCGACCCGGCGGGACGTCATCCTGCCCAAGCGCGACGGCCGCCCATGAGGTCGCGGGCGGCCGTCGTGGTGGTGCTCGGCTGGTTCAGAGGTCGAAGAGCGAGCCCTCGCCGATCTCGACGTCGGTACGGGGCTGGTGGGCCTCGCCGTTGCTCGTCGGCTTGGGTGCCGGCTCGGCCTCGGTCTCCTCGGTCTTAGCCGCAGGCTCGGGCTCCGGGGCCTCGACCTCGACCTCGACCTCGACCTCGGGCTCGGGCTCGGATTCGTTGGCTTCGGCCTCGGGTGCCTCGTCGACCGGTGTCGGGGCCGGCTCGTCGGAGGCGATGACCGTAGCTGCCGCACTCACGGCGGCGCCGCCCGTCAGAGTGCCGGGCGTGCCCTCAGGCTCGGGCGTCGGCTCGGGCGTCGGCTCGGACTCCTCTGCTGGCTCCTCGGCTTCTGCTTCGGGCTCGGCTTCCGGGTCTGCCTCTGCAGCGGGCTCGGGCTCCGGTGCCCTCGGGGCTGCGGCGACGGGCTCGGGCGCTTGGATGTCGAAGAGCGAACCGCCTTCGGGAATCTCGGTGCTGGGCGTCACGGACGCGACCGGCTCGTCCTTCGGCCGGGGGGCCTCGGATTCGGGATCGGGCTCCGGGTCCTTGGCTTCGGGCTCTGGCTCAGACTCCGGCTCCTTGGCTTCGGGCTCCGGCACCTCCGGCACCTTCGGTGCGGCGACGGGCGCGGGCGCCTGGATGTCGAAGAGCGAGCCTCCCTCGGGGATCTCGGTGCCCGGAGCGACAGCAGCGACCGGCTCAGCCCTTGCCGCCGGTTCTGCGGCTGGCTCGGGCTCGGGGGCCTCCGGCTCCGGCTCCGGCTCCGTGGCCTCGGGCTCGGGCTCCGGCTCCGGCTCCGTGGCCGGCTTGGGCTTCTCCGCCTGCGGCGCGGCGGGCTCGGGCGAGGCGATGTCGAACAGCGACCCGCCGGCCCCCAGGTCGATCGCGGGCGCTGCCGACTCGGGCTCGGCCTTGGCCGGCTCGTCGGCCGGCTCCTTGGCTTCCGGTTCCGGCTTGGGCGTGGCCTCGGGCTGAGCCTTCGGCGCGGCCTC
>JAURVW010000468.1 GCA_030655275.1 Solirubrobacteraceae bacterium | reverse complement strand
GTGCTGTCTCAGCACGTCGAGCAGCTCTACGCGCGCGAGCTGCTCAGCAGCGGCGACGGTGCCGTCGGGTACCTGCTGAAGGATCGCGTCGCCGACGTCGAGTCGTTCACCCAGGACGTGCGCCGCGTCGCCGCCGGCGGCTCCGCGCTCGACGCCGAGGTGGTGTCGCGGATGATCGGCCGCAAGCGTCGCGACTCGAAGATCGACGCCCTCACGCCGCGCGAGCACCAGGTGCTCGAGCTGATGGCCGAAGGCCGCTCGAACCCCGGCATCGCCGCCGAGCTCGACATCTCCGCGACCGTCGTGGAGAAGCACGCCTCCAACGTCTTCACGAAGCTCGGCGTCGGCCAGGAGCGCGCCGAGCACCGCCGCGTGATGGCCGTGCTCACGCACCTGCGCGCGAGCTGAACGCGGCCGACGGCGCCCTACGCGCGGGCCGAACGCGGGTGGCGGCGCCCTGCGCGCGGGCCGAACGCGGGTGGCGGCGCCCTGCGCGAGTCGACCTCAGGTCGCGCTCGAGCGGCCCTCGGGGCCGATCGGCTCCGACTCCACGGCCCGCGCACGCTCGGTGTCGGCGGCCTGCGATCTGACTTCGGCCTCGGTCGCTTCGCGCGCATCGCGGTCGGATCGGAGCTCGCCGCCGACGGCCCAGTCCTCCTTGGCCATGTCGGTGAAGATCACCCGCACGGACTGGCGGGGCGCGTCCGCGTGCTCGACGACCGCCGCCGTGATCGCCTCGGCCAGCGCTCGCTTCTGCTCCAGCGTGCGGCCCTCGAACATCTCGACACGAATGATCGGCATGCCCCCGACGTTAGTTCGGCGGCGCCGGCCCCCGGCACGTCGAGGGTTCCGACGTCTTCTGGGTAGGGACCCTCGACCTACCTCGGTGCACCCGCCCGAGCCCGCCGCCGAAGCGCGACGGAGCGACACGCCCCGTGCCACCTCGGCCGGAGGTATCGTCGACCGCTTGCTCCTGACGCTCACCCTCACCGGCCCCGGCGCGACCGACCTCGGCTACCTGCTCCACAAGCACCCGGACCGGGTGCAGGAGTTCTCGCTGCCGTTCGGCAAGGCGCAGGTGTTCTATCCCGAGGCCGAGCCCGAGCGGTGCACGGCTGCGCTGATGCTGGAGATCGACCCGGTCGGGCTCGTCCGTCGTGGCGCGGGCGGCGGCTTCGCCCTCGCGGAGTACGTCAACGACCGGCCCTACGTGGCTTCGTCGTTCCTGGCGGTCGGCATCGTGAGCGTCTTCAAGAGCGCGCTCGCCGGCAACTGCAAGCCGCGCCCCGAGCTCGCGGCCACCGCGCTCCCCTTCGAGGTGGAGGTGCCCGTCGTCCCGGCGCGTGGCGGCGCCGACCTGGTGCGTCGACTGCTCGAGCCGCTCGGGTACGCCGTCGACGCCACCCCGATCCCGCTCGATCCGCAGTACCCCGAGTGGGGCAACAGCCGCTACGTCGCGCTGAAGCTCGCCGGCACGGTGCGCCTCGCCGAGCTGCTCAGCCACCTCTACGTGCTCCTGCCGGTGCTCGATGACGAGAAGCACTACTGGGTCGACGACACCGAGATCGAGAAGCTCATGCGCCGCGGCGAGGGCTGGCTCCCGGACCATCCGGAGCGCGAGCTGATCGTGAAGCGCTACCTCAAGCACCAGGCCAGCCTGTATGCCCCGGCCACCGCCCAGCTCCAAGCGCTCGACGCCGAGGGAGCCGACGACGACGCAGTCGACGAGTCGACCGCCGATGGCGTCGAGGCGGCCGAGGCCAACCTCGAGGGCTCCGTTCTCCTGCGCGACCAGCGGCTCGATGCGGTCGAAGCGGCCGTGAAGGCCTCGGGTGCGCGGCGCGTGCTCGACCTCGGCTGCGGGCCCGGCGCCCTGCTGCGGCGACTGATCCGCGGCGGCTACGAGTCGGTCGTGGGCGTCGACGTGTCGATCCGCGCCCTCGAACTCGCGGCTCGGCGCCTCAAGCTCGACCTCCTGCCCGACGAGCAGCGCGCCCGCATCACCCTGCTCCACGGCGCGCTCACCTATCGCGACGAGCGACTCGCGGGCTACGACGCCGCCGTGCTCCAGGAGGTGATCGAGCACCTCGACGAGCCCCGCCTCGCGGTCGCCGAGCAGAACGTGTTCGGCACCGCCCGGCCTGGGACGGTGATCGTCACGACCCCGAACGCCGAGTACAACGTGATGTGGCCGTCGCTCCCGGCGGGCGCCTTCCGCCACCGCGACCACCGGTTCGAATGGACCCGCGAGGAGTTCCAGGCCTGGGGCGCGCGCGTGTGCGAGCGCCACGGCTACCGCGTCGACTACCGACCGATCGGCCCGCTCGACGAGACCGTCGGCTCCCCGACCCAGATGGCGGTGTTC
The DNA here is from genome assembly GCA_030655275.1 of Solirubrobacteraceae bacterium. Taxonomy (GTDB): domain Bacteria; phylum Actinomycetota; class Thermoleophilia; order Solirubrobacterales; family Solirubrobacteraceae; genus JAGIBJ01. The sequence goes on along the minus strand of JAURVW010000468.1, from coordinate 21,018 downwards.
ACCCGATGAAGATCGATCTTCCGGATCCCAGCCTCGTCGTCCTGATCGGCGCGTCCGGCTCGGGCAAGAGCTCCTTCGGGCGCGCGCACTTCCTCCCGACCGAGGTGATCTCCTCGGACTTCTGCCGCGGGCTCGTGTCCGACGACCAGAACGACCAGGCCGCGACCCAGGACGCTTTCGACGTGCTGCGGTTCATCGCCGGCCGCCGGCTCGCGCAGCCACGATTCACCGTCATCGACGCCACGAACGTGCAGCGCGAGTCGCGCAAGCCGCTCGTCGAACTCGCCCGCCAGCACGACCTGCTGCCGGTGGCGATCGTGCTCGACCTGCCCGAGTCGGTCTGCCAGGCCCGCAACCGCGATCGCAGCGACCGCGACTTCGGGCCGCACGTGATCCGCAACCAGAGCGCGCAGCTGCGCAAGTCGATCAAGGGCCTGCAGCGCGAGGGGTTCCGGCGGGTGTTCGTGCTGCGCACCGAGGAGGAGGTCGCGGAGGCCGAGGTCACGCGGTCGTCGCTGTGGAGCGACCGGTCGCTGGAGCGCGGCCCGTTCGACCTCATCGGCGATGTGCACGGCTGCCACGCCGAGCTCGTCGAGCTGCTCGGCGACCTCGGCTACGAGGTTGCGGCCGACGGCTTCACGGTCACGCCGCCCGAGGGCCGGCGGGCGGTGTTCGTGGGCGACTTCGTCGACCGCGGCCCGGCGACGCCCGCGGTGCTGCGGCTCGTGATGGCGATGGTCCGCGCCGGCACCGCGCTCGCCGTCCCGGGCAACCACGACGTCAAGCTCGTCCGCAAGCTCGGTGGTCGCGACGTGCGCATCGCCCACGGCCTGGCCGAGACGCTCGCGCAGCTCGCCGCCGAGCCCCCGGCGTTCGTCGAGGAGGTGCGTGAGTTCCTCCACGGGCTCGTGAGCCACCTCATCCTCGACGGCGGCGACCTGCTCGTCGCCCACGCCGGGATGAAGGAGCAGTACCAGGGGCGCTCCTCGCCGCGCGTGCGCGACTTCGCGCTCTACGGCGAGACGACCGGCGAGATCGACGAGTTCGGTCTGCCCGTGCGCCTGCCCTGGGCCGACAGCTACCGCGGCCGACGCGCCGTCGTCTACGGCCACACGCCGGTGCCGACGCCGACGTGGGTCAACAACACCATCGACATCGACACCGGCTGCGTGTTCGGCGGCCGGCTCACCGCGCTGCGTTGGCCGGAACGCGAACTGGTCTCCGTCGCGGCACGCGAGACCTACTACGAGCCGGTGAAACCGCTCCTGCCGGCCGAGCCTGAGGGCCCGGCGATCGAGGACCGCCCGCCGTTCGTGCTCGACCTCGCCGACGTCGCCGGCAAGCGCATCATCGAGACCCGCCTCACGCACTCCGTCACGATCCGCGAGGAGCAGTCGACGGCCGCGATCGAGGTGATGAGTCGCTTTGCGATGGATCCGCGCTGGCTCGTCTACCTCCCGCCGACGATGGCGCCCACGGCCACCTCGTCGCGGCCCGATCGCCTCGAGCATCCCGACGAGGCCTTCGCCGACTACGCCGGCTCAGGCGTGGAGACGGTCGTCTGCGAGGAGAAGCACATGGGCTCGCGCGCGATCGTCGTGGTCTGCCGCGACGGGGACGTCGCGCAGGAGCGGTTCGGCGTCGACACGGGCGAGACCGGCGCGGTCTACACGCGCACGGGCCGCCCGTTCTTCGACGATCCGCAGCGCAACGAGGCGATCCTCGCGAAGGTGCGCGCGGCCGCCGAGTCGGCCGGGCTGTTCGACGAGCTCGAGACCGGTTGGCTCGTGCTCGACTGCGAGCTCCTGCCGTGGTCGGCGAAGGCCGGAGACCTGATCCGCAGCCAGTACGCGGCGGTCGGCGCGGCCGGCCAGGCCGGGCTGGCGGCGACGTCGTCGATCTTGGAGCAGGCCCTCGCCCGCGGGCTCGAGGTCGGCCCGCTGCTGGAGCGGACCGTCGAGCGTGCCGGGCACGTCGACCGCTACCGCGACGCCTACCGTCGCTACGTGTGGCCCGTCGCCGGGCTCGAGGATCTGCGGCTCGCGCCGTTCCACGTGCTCGCCGCGGAGTCGGGCGTCTTCGCCGACCGCGACCACGCCTGGCACCTGGACCGCTGCGACCGCCTCGTCGCGGCAGATCCGGACTGGCTGCGCCGGACCGAGCGTCGCTTCGTGCAGCTCGCCGATCCGGCCGCGGTGGCGGAGGCCGTCGCCTGGTGGGAGGCCATGACCGCGGCGGGCGGTGAGGGCATGGTGGTGAAGCCGCTGTCGTTCACGGTGCGCGACGACCGCGGCAGCCTCCGTCAGCCCGGCATCAAGTGCCGCGGCGGCGAATACCTGCGGATCATCTACGGGCCCGAGTACCTCGCGGCCTCGCAGATCGAGCGGCTGCGTTCGCGAAACCTCGGGCGCAAACGCGGCCTGGCACTGCGGGAGTTCGCCCTTGGGATCGAGGCGCTCGAACGGTTCGTGCGTCGCGAGCCGCTCTACCGCGTGCACGAATGCGCGTTCGCGGTGCTGGCACTCGAGAGCGAAGCGGTGGATCCGCGGCTCTAGCGTTCGAGCTGGCTCGCGGCTCTGGCGGCGGCCCGGTCACAAAACGGGGCCCCGGCGACAAAGGGAAGTGATGACGCTTCGCAGACGACGCCTCGAGGGGGCCGACGACGCCGCCCTCCTCGCCGCGGGCGCGGAGGGCTACTCGGTGTTCTACGGTCGGCATGCGCCGGTGCTGCTCGGGTGGCTCCGCAAGCGCACCGGGCAGGCGGAGCTCGCGGCCGACGTCGCCGCGGAGACGTTCGCGCGGGCACTCGAGGGGCGTGCGTCGTTCGATCCAGCGCGGGGCGACGGGCGGTCGTGGTTGTTCGGCATCGCCCGCAACGTGCTCGCGCGGAGCCTGCATCGCGGACGGGTCGAGGAGGATGCGCGCCGACGCCTCGGCATGGAGCCGTTGCAGCTCGACGACGCGTCGTTGCTCGCGATCGACGAGGGCGAGGGTCCGGCGATCGCACTGCTCTCGTCGCTGCCGCCCGAGCAGGTGCACGCGATCACCGGGCGCGTGCTCGAGGACCAGGACTACGAGGATCTCGCCGCCGGGCTCGCCTGCTCGGAGAGCGTGATCCGCAAGCGCGTGAGCCGAGGGCTCGGCGCCATCCGCGACGCGATGGAGGCACCGCGATGAGCACCCCGCCCCTTCCGCAGCTCGAGCGCGAGTTGGCCGCCGCCGCCCGTCGGCTCGACCTCGCCGCGGTCCCGAAGCGACGGCGCTGGCTGCACGGCTGGACGCTGGTCGCGGTCGTCGTCGCGAGTTCGGGCGTCGGCGTGGCAGCCGCCCAGGTCGGTGGACTCGACCCGTTCGCCTACCTGAATGGCGGCCCGCGGTCGTCGCAGTCGAAGGCCGGTCCCGTCGAGGCGATCGCGGTGCAGGACGACGGCCGCGAGCCGGCGTGGCAGGCGCGCGCGTACTTCGCGACGAACGGCCACCTCTGCATCACCGGTGGCCCGGCCGACCAGCGCACGACGCCGGATGCGACGCCGGCGCCGTTCGGCCGTGCGTCGTCCGGGGGCGTCGGTCGCTCGGCGCTGCCGGGTCGGGAGGGAACGTCGGGCGGCAACCGCACGGCCCCGGCCCCGATGCCGGTCGATCGCAACGAGCCGCCCTATGCCGGGATGACGTGCTCCGGCACCGACAGCGTCGCGCAGCTGCTCGTCGATCCGAAGTTCCCAGGCGCGACGTTCAGTGGGAGCAACGCGCTGAATGGTCACCCCGACACGGGGACGGTCATGTGGTCGACCGACGCCGACGGGAAGCGACGCAAGGTGCGCATCGCGACGGTCGGCCTGGTCGATGCGACCCGGCTACTCGTCTACGCGGTGGCCGTCGATGGCGGGCCGGAGCCGAAGGTACGCTTCGGCGCGACGGGCCCGCTGCAGTCGATGCGAGCGTCCGAGCGGACGCTGAGGATGACGGTCGACAAGTCCTCGCAGGGACTGAGCGACGAAGACCGCAGGACGGTCGAGGGCTTCCCGGGCGAGGTCGCGTTGCGGCTCTGGGCGGGCGTGCTCGAGGTGCCGAAGGGCACGCGCCTGCCACAGACGATGGTGCCCGAGCGAGCGACCGAGGCCGAGGCGGGGATCATCGAGCTGCTGCCGGCCGACGAGGCGATCGCGCGGTACGACGCAGAGGTCGCACGCGGCAAGGAACGTCAACGCGGGATCGAGCGCTTCCCGAAGCCGGTGTCCGGCGTGACCGCCGCGACGAAGCGCTGGGTGAGCGCCTACTCGCGGCCACACGCCGGCGTCGATGCGGTGCCAGAGCGGCTCGTCGACGACATGCTCCGTCGCCAACGGGTGGGCGTCGCCGACGCTCGCAGGCTCACGATTGCCGGTGGCGGCCTGCAGGGCAAGCCGGTCTGGGTCGCGCTCGGTGGTTATGGCACCGGTCGGAGCAGCGGCGTCTGCCTCGTGGGCGCGCCCGTGCTCGGGCAGTGCAAGATCGGGACGCGCCGCTGGAAGCAGCCGCTGGTGGAGGCGATCGTCTGCTCGCCGAGGCTCGATCCGAAGGTCTCGCTCGTGTGGGGCTTCGCGCCACGCGGCACGATCGGGCTCGAGGTCGTCGAGCCCGATGGAAGGCGGCAGAGCCTGCCAGCCCGGGAGTTCGTGGCGATCCGGCGGCCGCAAGGAGAGCGCATCCAAGCCCTCGTGTGGCGGCTGAGCTCGGGCCGCGACGTGCGCGTGCGCGTGCCGTGGCCCAAGGCGAAGGATGCGCGCTGCGGCCCCGGGAAGGTCGCCTGGACCGACCTGCGTCGCGACAACCAGGGCGCCTCGGCGCTGGGCCACGGCGGGCCTTGGAGCCGCAAGTAGCGCGGCAGTCCCGGGGGCCTCGGGCAGTGCGGTCTCTCGAGCCGCAGTAGCGCGGCCGTCCCTGGGGGCCTCGGGAGCGATGCGCGGCCATCAGGCCGAACACCGGAACGAAACCCCCGCTAAAAGGTCGTCCCGGCGTTCGGCGCCGATGTCCGGCGGGGTGGGCTCATGGGGCGCGGTTGTGAGAAGACTGCGGGCTGACCGGACGCCCTGACGGCCCGTTGTCCCGACGGGTGCAGGGCGCCGGCGCGCCGCACCCGGAACGATCGCACCACTCGGTGGCAAATCGTTTGGACCGTTGGCCAAAGCGGGGGCTTGAGCCCCGTCCGCCCGTGAGGCCGATCCGGGGGACAAGCGCGACCGCTTCGCCGTGGGCGCCTCAGCCCGCGATCGGCAGCTCCACGATCACTCGGGTGCCGGCGCCTGGTGGGCTGTCGACCTCGAAGGTGCCGCCGAGGGCGCTGATGCGGTCCTGGAGCCCGCCGAGGCCATGGCCCGCGACGAGCGTCGCTCCGCCGGGGCCGTCGTCGCTCACGACCAGCCGCATCGTGCCCGGCGACGCGACGACCTCGACCCGGGCGTGGCTCGCGCTGGCGTCGATCGTCGAGCTGGCGGCTCCGTCGGCAGATGCACTGACCACCGCACCGTCGGTCGTCGTGATCGCAGGCGGGACGACGCCATCCAGCGCTGCAGGGCCGGCGGCAGCGGCATCCCCGTCGACCCCGATCGCCATCGCGTGCTTGACCACGTTCGCGAGGGCTTCGGTCACGGTGAAGTAAGCGGCGACTTCGACGGGCTCGGGGAAGCGCCGATCGGGGATCACGAGATCGACGGGGATCGGCACCCGGGCCGTGACCGACTCCACCGCGGCGCTCAGGCCGCGGTTGCTGAGAATCGCCGGGTGGATACCCGCGGCGAGCTCGCGGAGATCCTCGATGCAGGCACGGATCTCTCGCACGGCGACGGCGCGGGCGGCCTCGCGCACGGCTGGATCCTCGTCGGCGTGCCGGCCGTCCTGGAGCAGGAGCAGGGCGTGGAGCAGGCGCTGCTGGGCGCCGTCGTGGAGGTCGCGACCGAGGCGCCGTCGCTCGGCATCCATGGCGGTCACGATGCGGGCGCGGGAGGCCTGGAGCTCCTCCGCCCGCGCGCGCTCCTCGGCCTCACGGCGACGAGACTCCTCGCTCGCGAGCCGCTCGCTCACGTCGCGGAACACGACCACGGCGCCGCGGCCCTGGTCGGTCGCGAGCGGCGCCGAGGAATACGCCACGGGCACCATCCGGCCGTCCTTGCGCGTGAACCAGTCGAGCTCCTCGCGGACCGTCTCGCCGGTGGTACGGGGCCGCAGCATCGGGCACTCCTCGGCCGGGAAATGCGTGCCGTCGCGGTGCTGGTAGTGGATGGTCTCGTGGCTGATCCGCCCGATGAGCTCGTCGGGGCGGTCGTAGCCGAGGATCCGCAGCGCCGCAGGATTGAGGAAACGCACGCGGCCGTCGGGGTCGACCATGTAGATCGCATCGTCGACGCTCGCGATCAGCGCCTCGAGGAGCTCATGGGCCAGGGTCGCCCCGAAGAGCCAGCTGGTCGACTGCGGAGACACGGCCCGCCGGAGGCTATTGCGCACCGGACCGCCCTTCTTCGTCCCGCTGCCCAAATCGCGGGCGGCCCGGCCCTCCCTGTGGATAGGGGCGACCGGCGCCAAGGTGGTCGGGGTTGAGGGGCTGCCCTGGGTTTGCGACCACCTTTGGCGGCGGATCGCGGCGGGCGGGTCAGCCCGAGGCCGGCGCGCGCTCCTCGACCGGGCCGAAGGTACCGATCGGGCCGTCGAAGCCCGGGCCCTTCTCCTGGGCGAGCTCGCGCAGGGGCACGTCCTCGCCGCACTTCTCGCAGCGCAGGTGGCGCTTGTCGAGCAGGCCACCGCACCCCTTGTGGGTGAAGATCCGGGGTGGGCCGGCGGGTGTGGGGGCGTGGCGGTCGCCGAAGTCGACCATGGCCATGATCACCGGGTAGAGGTCGCGGCCGCGCGACGTGAGGCAGTACTCCGACCGCGGCGGGCGCTCGGAGTACTGCTCGCGTCGCAGCACGCCCTGCTCGACGAGGTGCTGCAAGCGCGCGGTGAGCACGTTGCGGGAGATCCCCAGACGCGACTGGAACTGGTCGAAGCGACGGACCCCGAGGAACGCATCGCGCAGGATCAGCAGCGACCAGCGCTCCCCGATCACCTCCAGGGTGCGGGCGACGGAGCAGTTCTGGTCGGCGAAATCGTTGTGCAGGGCCATCCGACCTGGACGTTAGCACGGGTGAGTTGCATGAAAGGACGGACTCCTGATAGAAGTCCGTCCTATGAAGCAACGCACGGGTGAATCCAAGGGCACGGTCGCCGCATGACCCGCCGCACGAAGGTCGCGGCGCTCGTCTCGACGGGCGTCTTCATGGCGAGCCTCGACCTCTTCATCGTCAACATCGCCTTCACCGACATCCAGCGCGACTTCGAGGGCAGCACCCTCGGCGGGCTCTCCTGGGTGCTGTCGGCCTACGCGATCGTGTTCGCCGCGGCGCTCGTCCCGGCGGGGCGTTGGTTCGACCGCGTCGGTCGCAAGCGTGGCTTCCTCGCCGGCGTCTCGCTCTTCGGCGTGGCCTCGGCGATCTGCGCCGTCGCGCCGGGCGTCGAGGTGCTCGTCGCCGCACGCATCCTCCAGGCCCTCGGCGCCGCGATGCTCATGCCGACCTCCCTCGGCCTCCTGCTCCCCGAGTTCCCGCCCGAGAAGCGCGCCGGAGCCGTGGCGCTCTGGGCCGCGGTCGGCGGCGTCGCGGCGGCAGCCGGTCCACCGCTCGGTGGCCTGCTCGTCGAGCTCTCCTGGCGCTGGGTGTTCATCGTGAACGTGCCGATCGCCCTGGCTGCGGTGCTCATCGGTCGCACCTTGCTCAACGAGATCCGCGATCCCGAGCCGGGCCCACGACCTGATCTCGTCGGTGCCGCGCTGCTCGTCGTGGCGATCGCACTCCTCACGTGGGGCGTCGTCGAGGCGCCCGACCATGGCTGGGGCGGCCTGCGCACCGTCGGTGGTCTGCTCGGCTCCGTCATCGCGCTCGTCGCCTTCGCCGCCCGCTCTCGCACCCACGCCGCGCCGGTCGTGCCGCCGGAGATCGTCGCCCGCCCGGCCTTCTCGTGGTCGACCGCGACGAGCCTGCTCTTCTACGTGGCCTTCGGCTCCATGCTGCTCAACGGCGTCCTGCTGCTCACCCAGCTCTGGGACTACTCGACGCTGCTCGCCGGCCTCGCCCTCGCGCCCGGCCCAGCGGTCGCCGCCGCGACCGCCTCGCGCGGCGGCGGACTCGTGACCCGCTTCGGTGCCCGCCCGGTGATGATGGCCGGCGCCCTGGCCTTCGCAACCGGCGCGCTCTACGGCCATTTCGCGGTCGAGGCCACGCCGAACTACCTCACCGCGTTCCTGCCGGCCAACCTCATCGGCGGCTTCGGAGTCGGCCTGATCCTGCCGTCGACCGCCAACGCGGCCTTCGGCGCGCTCCCACCGACCCTCCTCTCGACCGGCATCGCGGTCTTCACCGTGGCTCGGCAGGTCGGCTCGGCGCTCGGCGTGGCGATCCTCGTCGCCGTCTACGCGAGCCCGGCGAACGCGACGGAGCTGGCGAACGCCGTCCAGGGCGGGTACCTGATGATGGCGATTTCGGCCGGCCTGGCGCTGCTGCTCGCGACCCAGGTTCGCGTCGCCGCAGCGGGCGCCGGCCCGGCAGGCGACGGGGGCCGCGGCGATGACGCATCGAGCGACGCTCAGCGCTCCCGCGCCGACCGAGACGAGCTCGACGAGGCGTTCGCCGAGGAGGCGATGCGCCTGCCGATGCCGATCCCGCACGTGGCCGACCCGCCGACCGCGGCCCGGAACGCAGGCCAGGCGACCGACGCCAACCCGTCAACGAACGGCCGGGTGTCCGCATGACCGCGACGACCGATCAGGCGACCGCGACAACCGATCAGGCGACCGCCGCGACCCCAACCGGTCGGTCGACCGCGATGGCCTCAGGCGGTCCTGCCCGCTGGCCGGCCTGGATGACCGTTGAGGAGGCCACAACGCCCGCCGCCGACGGCGTCCTGGCGATCGGCGACGACTGGGCCGGCTTCGGCGGCGCGTTCGGTGGCCTGCTCGTGGCGGCGGCGGCGCGGTCGATGGCGTCGGTCGTGCCGAGCACGCGGCGACTGCGGTCGATCCATGTCGACTTCCAGGGTGCGGTGCAGACCGGGTCGCTCGCGATGGCGCCCGAGGTGACCCGCGAGGGACGGTCGGTGAGCTTCACGCGGGTCGCCGCCGACCAGGGCGGACGCACCCGCGTGGCCGCCACCGCGGTCTTCGGCGACGCGAGTGAGGGGCTCGACTACGCGCCGGTCGGTCGCGACGCGATGCCGGTCGTCCCGCCGCCGAGCATGTGCGAGCCGATGGTCACGCGTGGAACGCCGGCGCTGCAGACCATCGAGTACCGCCCGGCCCGCGATCCGCTGCCCTTCGCCCGGTCGGATCGGGCCGAGCTCCACGTGTGGACGCGCATCCTCGGCGACGACGCGCCCGTCGACGCGGCCCGCGCCCTCATGCTGCTCGACGCCCCGGCCCCCGGCCTGTACGCGACCCTCGAGCGGCCGGTTCCGATCCCGTCGATCGAGTTCACCGCGCATCTGCTGCCGGCGCTCGACGCGAACACGTCGAGCTTCGCCCTCGCCCGCATGCGCACCCTCGCCGCCGGCGACGGCTACTGCATCGACGACTGCGAGCTCTGGAACGAAGCCGGCAACCTCCTCGCGACCTCGCGGCAACTCCGCCGAGTCATCACCTGATCCCCCGAGCCCACGAGGCGCCGAACGTCGAAATTGGCCCCCGTGGGAAGGGTGAATCCTGACGTTCGGCCCGATGGTCAGCCGACGTTGATCGTCCAGAGCTTCTTGCCGACGGTGAGGGTGAAGGCACCCTTCGGGAGGATGCGCGGCGAGACGATGCGCAGGGCCGTCGAGCCGACGATGACGGTCGCCGGGTTGGTCTTGCCCTTGCGGCCGATCGTGGCCTTCGACTCGCGGGGGCTGGCTGCCGGTGCCGCGCCGAGCGTGGTCTTGCAGGTCGCCTTGACCGCCTTCTTCGCGGCCTTGCCCTTCGGCTTCTTGTACTTGCAGGTGATGATCTGGACCTGGGCCGCGGGCGTGGTCTGCGGTGTCGTCGTCTTCGGGACGTTCGCGCCCGGGACGACGACCTTCGGCACCGGCACAGCGGTCGGCTGCGAAGCGACGGGCGTCGCTTCGATCACCGGCGCCGGGGCGATGGTCGGCTCCGGCGTGGGCGTCGGCACGGACGCGGCCGCGACGATCGTGAGCGCGGCGCTCGTGGCCGGCGCCCAGACCTTCTGCGCGGGGTAGCGGGCCGTCACCTTGCAGGCGACCGCCCTGCCGAGATCGGCCGACGTCGTCGCGTACGTGCGGCTCGTGGCGCCGGCGATGGTGGCGCCGTCGCGGGTCCAGGCGATCGCGGTCGTCGGTGCGCCGCCCGGCCAACCGGCGAAGGTCTCGCCGCCGCAGGTGAGGGTGCCGCCGACGGTGTTGGGGCCGGTGGCGGACGGTGCCTTGGTGACGGCCGCAGAGGCGCCGGTGTCGATGCGCAGCAGCGCGGAGTCGGTCGAGTCGGTCGCCCAGATGGCACCGTCGGCGCCCGCGGTGAGGCTGACGATCGTCGAGGCGCCCGGGAGCGTGCGCTCATCGGTCGTCCCCGCCGGCGTGACCCAGCCGATGCGGGCGGGCGTGCTCTCGGTCGCATCGACCGTGTACCACATGTTTCCGTCAGCGCCGGAGGCGATCGCCGAGCCTGCGCCGGACCCGGCCTTCTTCGCGAACGGCGTCACGGCGCCGCCCGGGGTGAAGCGGCCGACGGTGCCCGAGAGTTGGTTGAACCAGAGGTTGCCGTCGGCACCGAGGGCGAGTCCCTGCGGGGCCCCGGACGACACCGAGACCATCGACCCGAGCGACCCGTCGGCGTTCACGGGGAAGATCCCCGAGTCGAAGGCCCCGGACACCCAGCCCTTGCCGTTCGCCTCGAACGCCACCTGGTAGAGGCCGGGGCCCGCCGTCGGGAAGAGGATGCCCTGGAGGACGGTGAAGACGTTGGAGAGCGACGCGCCGTTCTGCAGTCGGACGATTTCGCGGGCCGTGAGCGCTCCCCACCAGAGATCGCCGTTCGGCGCGGCCGTCAGGCGCAAGGAGGTGCCGGTGCCGGCCTTGTCGGACGCGATGCTCGACGAAAGTGCGCCGTCGTAGCTCATCTTCGTGATGCCGCGATTGGCATCGAGGTGCCAGACGCCGCTCTCGGTCGCCGCGATCGGACCCAGCGAACCGGCGCCGCCGTCCGTCGGTGCCGCGACGGGGAAACCGGCGGTGGCCCCGGCGCCGGTGGTCGGCGACACGCGCCAGAGCTTGCCGGGGCGCGACTCGTCGCCGTCCTCGGAGGTGACGCCGGCGTCCGCGACCCAGAGGTTGCCGTCGGCGCCGGCCGTGATGGCGCCGTTCGGACCGGAGTCGGTCGAGCGCAGCGGTACCTTCGTCACGTCACCGACGGCGGCTCCAGCGACGGCGGGCAGTCCCGCCATGGCGAGGAAGGTGGCCGAGAGGGCCAGGATGGACGAGACCGCTCGGGCGGGAGCGAGAGAGCGCGTGTGCATGGAAGGGGTGCTCCGGCGGGGACAGCGGATGCGCGCGAGGACACGTCGCGCGCACGGGGAACTGGAGTGTGGCCGGTCGCAGGGGACTGCGTCAACCGTCACGCAGGATTCCAGGCGACAAACCTACCGGCCCGCGCCGCCTCAGCCGACGTTGACCGTCCAGCGCTTCTTGCCGACGACGAGGGTGAAGTCGCCCTTCGGCAGGATGCGCGGCGAGACGATCCGCAGGGCCCTGGATCCGACGATCACGGTTGCCGCGTTCGTCTTGCCGCGCCTGCCGATCGTCGCCTTCACCTCGCGGGTGCTCTTCGCCGGGGTCACGACGAGGGTCGTCTTGCAGGTCGCGTCGATGGCCTTGTTCTTCTTCGCGGCCTTGCCCTTAGGCTTCTTGTACTTGCAGGTGATGATCTGCACCTGCGCGAGCGGCGTCGACTGCGGCGCGGCGCCCTTCGGCACGTTCACACCCGGGACGAGCACGACGGGCGCTGGCGGCGTGGCCGTGGGGGCGGCGACCGGCACGGGGGTCGGAGTCGGGACGGCGACCGGCGCCGGGGTCGGCGTGGCGGCGGGAGTTGCGGTCGGCACCGGGGTCGGGGTCGGGGTCGCGACCGGGGTCGGCGACGGCGACGGCGTGGCGATCGGCGTGCCGTTCGCGGTGATGGTCACTGCGGGGCTCGTCGCCGGAGCGAAGACGCGCGGCACGTCGTACCGGCTTGTCACCCGGCACGAGATCGCGCGACCGAGATCGGCGGTGGTGGCGGTGTAGGTGCGGGCGGTGCTGCCGGCGATCGGCTGACCGTCGCGGAGCCAGGCGACCCCGAGCGTCGTGGGCTGCTTGCCGGCCCAGCTCGAGAAGCGCTCGCCGCCACAGGTGAGCGACGAGCCCGGGCGGCTCGTCCCGGACAGGAACGGGGTCGCGGCGACCGCCGCCGGGGCACCGGTCTCGATCTCGAGGAGCTGGGAGGTGTCCTGGTCGGTGACCCACAGGTTGCCGTCGGCGCCGGTCGCCAGGGAGAAGGGGTGGACGTCGGTCTTGAACGGGAACGGGGTGATCTCCCCGGTGCTCGACACCCGCAGCAGCGACCCCGGCGCTTCGGGCTCGGTCTGGGTCTTGGTCTTGTGCGTGCCCTGGACGGCGAACCACATGCTGCCGTCGGCGCCCGCCGCCACGGCGAACCCGCCGCCGCCCGCGACCCCGGCGGGCCGAGGCTGGACCACAACACCGGCCGGGCTGACCGAGCCGATCCGGCCCGAGCCCGAGTTGAACCAGACGTTGCCGTCGTGACCGGTCGCCATGCCGGTGGGGCCGGTCGACGCGATGAGCTTCGTGTTGGACGCACCGCCGGAAGCAGGCTCCGAGATCGCGCCGGCGCCGTTCATCCGGTAGAGCCGGTCGTCGTTGAACGAGCTGAACCAGACGTTGCCGGCGCCGTCGGCGGCGGCCCCGAGGAGGGGTGTCTGACCCCCGGTGCCGGGCAGCTCGAGTTGCCCGCCGAGCTGGCCGCCCGCGGTGAGCCGCTGGGCCTTGCCGCTGTACGCATCCGACCAGGCCAGATCGCCATTCGTAGGAGTCGCGATCTGGTAGATCAGCGACGGTCCGGAGATCTTCGCGAGCTCGGTCGTGCCGGTGGCCGAGGCACCGAAGATGCCGCCGTTGCCTTCGCCGTAGACCACCGTGCCGTCGCTCCTCGTGGCGAGCGTCATCACGTTGATGGCGCCGAGCGAGAGCTTCTGGGGCGTGCCGCCGCCGACCGGGACCCGCGAGATCGAGCTGCCGGAGGAGTCGCTGAACCACATCTGGCCGTCGCCGCCAGCCGTGACGTAGCCGACGCCGCCCGTGCCGACGGGGTAGGAGGTCGCGTCTCCGACGGCCGCACCGGCGACGGCCGGCAGCCCCGCCATCGCGAGAGCGGCGGCCGAGAGGGCCATGAGGGAGGAAGCCGCCCGGACGGGAGCGGAAGAGCGCGAATGCATTGGAAGGGGTGCTCCGGCGAGGATGGGACGCGCGGTGACACGGTGCGCGATGGGGGTTCTGGAGTGTGGCCGGTCGGAGCGCGCTGCGTCAACCGTCACACTGGATTCCAGGCCTCAAACCTACCTGCCGGGCGGGCCGGCGGTGGCAGTGCGGCACTCAGGCGTTCGTCCAACCAGGCAGGACGCGATGCGTCGCGTGGAGAACGGAAGTGTCATCAGCCTGACACTGCGAGCGTCGCCCCCGGGGCGGTCGCGTCGCGCCACCCCGACGACCCTCTCTCCATGCTCTCTCCAGCCCGCTTCGCCGCCACCGGCCCGGCCAACACCCAGTACCACCTGCGCCTGCAGGTGCGGGTGAGTCGCTTTCTCGTGCCCTACGTGCGCCCGTCGGTGAAGCTCACCACCAAGAACGGCGCGCGCCTCTAGCGAACGCCGGCTCCGCCGAGCCGGCCCTCGCGAGGTGAAGAGGCGCTCTAGCCGTGGATGAGCCAGCCGTCGGCCGCGCGGGCGGCTTCGACGACGGCCTCGGAGAACGTCGGGTGGCCGTGCACGATGCGCGCGACCTCCTGGACGCCACCCTCGAGCTCGCGGGCGTTGACGAGCTCCTGGATCAGCTCGGTGGCCTTCGCGCCGACCACGTGGCCGCCGATGATCTCGCCGTACTTCTTGTCGACGATGATCTTCACGGTGCCGCCGCGGTCGCCGTAGACGAGCGGGGCGCCGACGGCGCCGTACGGCACCTTGCCGACCTGCACGTCGTAGCCGCGCTCCTTGGCCTGCGCCTCGGTGTAGCCGAAGCTCGCGACGTTGGGGTAGCAGAAGGTCGCGCGCGGGATGAAGGCGTGCTCGAGCGGCTTGGAGTCGTGGCCGGCGATGGCTTCGACGCAGACGATGCCCTCCTCCATCGACTTGTGGGCGAGCGCGGGGCCGGCGACGAGGTCTCCGATCGCGAAGATGCCCTCCTTGCTCGTGCGGCCCCAGCCGTCGACCTTGATGAGGTGGTCCTCCAGCTCGACGCCGGCGACGTCGAGGCCGAGGCCTTCGACGTCGGGCGCGCGGCCCGTGGCGATCACGAGGTAGTCGGCGGAGCGGTCCTCACCACCGGCGGAGTAGACGACCTTGCCGCCCTCCTCGCGTACGTTCTCGGCGAAGGTCTTCACGAGCACCTCGATGCCCTGCTTCTTGAAGCCGCGGGCGGCGACGCGCGAGATGTCGGCATCCTCGCTGGGCAGGACACGGTCGAGGCCCTCGAGCAGCGTGACCGTCGAGCCGAGGCGCGCGTAGGCCGAGGCGATCTCGGTACCCGACGCGCCGGCGCCGACGACGGCGAGCGTCTGCGGGATCGCGGGGAGCGCCCACGCCTCCTCGGTGCCGATGATCTTGTCGCCGTACTCGATGCCCGGGATCGCGCGACGCACGGAGCCGGTCGCCAGGAGCACGCCCTTCGTGCCCTCGATCGTGCCGACGCCCTCGACCGTGAGGGTGCCGTCGGCATTGAGCGACGCGCTGCCCTCGATGTACTCGATCTTGTTCTTCTTGAGCAGGCCCGCGACGCCGCCCGTGAGGGTCGAGATGACCGACTTGCGGCGTTCGCTCACCTTGTCGAAGTCGACCGTCGGCTCGCCCACGTTGATGCCGAACTCGCCGGCCTCCTGGATCTCGCTGAGCACGTCGGCGGAGCGCAGGACGGCCTTCGCCGGGATGCACGCGACGTTGAGGCAACGACCACCCACGTCGCCCTTCTCGATGACGGCCGTCTTGAGGCCGAGTTGAGCGGCGCGGATCGCCGAGACGTAACCGCCCGGACCCGAACCGACGACGACGAGATCGAAGCTTTGGTCGGCCATGTTGGTGAACCTACTAGGGGTTGGTGGGGTTTGGCGCGTCTGCGCTCAAGGTGTTGTCGAGCGGCCTGGGGGCCTAGGTCGGCGGCGCATCCGGAGGCGGAGCGTCGCCGGGTGGTGTCGCCGGAGCCTGGGCCCGGGCGAGCACCCGCACGTTCTTCCAGAACAGCCAGCCGACGACGCCCAACGCGGCGAGCGTGAGCACCGCGCTGCCGACGCGCTGGGTGTAGAGCAGGCTTGCGAACAACGCTAGTGCCGAGACGGCGAGGGCCACCTGGAGCAGCAGGAGCGCCCACGCCTTCAGCCGCCACACGAAGATCGCGAGGATGACCGCCGCGACGCCGAAGGCGGCCTGGCCGTAGGTGCCGGCGTCGGTGCGCAGGGACTCGCGCGGCTGGTAGCCGATGGCGAGCATGAGGAGGTTCGTGAGGCCGACGGCGGCGAACAGGATCGCGGCGAGCGCAGCGGCGGGCGGGCGCTCGCCGGGCCCGAAGGGTTTGAGCTGCGAGCGGATCGCGGCGTTGGCCTCCTCGGCGCTCTTGCGGCGCGGCCGCTCCTTGATGGCGGTCTTGAGCGCCTCGGCGGCGGCCTTGGGATCGTCGGCCTCGGCGATCGCGCGGACGACGACGAGCCGCTCGGCGCCGCTGGCGAGGGTGCGGTCGACGGTGGTCTCGTCGATGCCGCCGATCGCGAACCAGGGCAGCTCGGCGTGGAGCGAGGCGTGGTGCACGTATCGGTAGCCGGTGGCGGGGCGACCGGGCTTCGTCGGGGTGGTGTGGACCGGGCCGACGCCGGCATAGTCGGCGCCGTCCTCGGCGGCCTGCTCGAGCTCGCTGGCCTGATGGGTCGAGACGCCGACGATCGCGGCCGGGCCGGCGATCCGGCGGGCCTCGGCGACCGAGAAGTCGTCCTGGCCGACGTGCACGCCGTCGGCGCCGATCGCGTCGACGAGGTCGGGACGGTCGTTGATGATGAACATCACGCGGTGCTGGTGACAGAGGCGCGCGAGGCGCTCGCCGGTCGCGACCAGGTCCTCGTCGGAGGCGTCCTTCCATCGCAGCTGCACGATGTCGACGCCGCCCGCGATCGCCGCACGCACCGTCTCGTCGATGTCCTTGCCGGGCACGGGGCCGAGCACCAGGTACAGATCGGCCTCCAGGAGTCGGAGGCGACGGGCCGCGAGAACGCGACGCGGATCGGGGGCGTCGTCGTCGGTGGAGGCGGCTCGGGGCTGCGTGCTCGGCACTACGTGCCAGCTTGCCACAAGCCCGGTGCGTGCTGCGGGGCGAGCGCGCCGAGGCTGGGCAGGCGGGTTCGAGCTGCAGGCGTCGAGGAGCGCGAACTGCGGACACTTCTCCGGCGAGGAGCCGGAGAACCGTCCCTGGTTGCCCGAAGGAGCCGAGCGCGGCGGGCAACTGGGACTGGTTTCCGGCTCGGTCACGGAGAACCGTCCTCGGTTCGTCACCGCCCGCGCCGACGACGCATGGCCGACCGACCCCGACGCAGCCCGGCGCCAGCCGCCACGTCGCGACTAGAGTCGCCAGCGACCGTGGCCTCCGAGCAGCTCTCCGAACGACGCCCGCACGTGGCCGTGATCGGCGGCGGCATCATCGGGCTCTCGGTTGCCTGGGAGTGCAGCCGCCAGGGCGCGCGCGTCGAGCTGTTCGAGCGCGGCGCAGCGGCCGGCGAGGCGACGCGGATCGCCGCCGGCATGCTCGCGCCCGTGAGCGAGAACGACCCGGCCGAGCCCGAGTTGCTCGCCCTCGGGCTCGAGTCGATCGCGGCGTGGCCGGCGTTCGCGGAAACGCTCGAGCGGGCGGTCGGGCAAGCAGCGAGCGTGTCCGCAGCGACCGCGCATGGCACGCCGCTCGACAGCGCCGACGCTCCGCTGGCCGGCGTCGAGAACCCCTCGCTCGTCCGTACGGACGGCACGCTGCTCGTTGCCCGCGACGCCGACGAGGGCCGCTGGCTCGACCGCGAGGCCGCCCTGCTCGACCAGGCCGGGCTCGCCTACGACCGTCTCACGCCGTCCCAGGCCCGCAAGCTCGAGCCCGATCTCGCCCCGGGGCTGCGCGGTGCGCTGCTCGTCCCCGGCGATCTGTCGGTCGATCCGCGCGCGGTCGCCGCCGCACTCCAGGCCGCATTCGTCGACCACGGCGGCGCGCTCCACGAGCACACCGAGCTCGCCGGCCTCGACGACCCCCGCCTCGACGGCTTCGACCGGGTCGTCGTCTGCTCCGGCGCCTGGCCCGTCCCGGGCATCGAACCGGTCGCCCAGACGCATCCCGTCAAGGGCCAGCTCCTCATGCTGCGCGACCCCGATCACGCGAGCCGCGAGGAGCCGATCGTGCAGCGCACGCTGCGTGGCTACAACGTCTACGTCGTGCCGCGTGGCGACGGTCGGTACGCGATCGGCGCGACGATGGAGCACCGCGGCTACGACCGCACTGTCACCGCCTGGGCCATGCACGACCTGCTCCGCGAGCTCTTCGAGGTGGTGCCCGCCGCGCGCGAGTTCGTGATCGACGAGACCCTCGCTGGCCTGCGTCCCGCCACGGCCTCCGGCGACCCACTCATCGGCCCGGCCCCCGGCGACCCGGCCGGCGACGACGCCCGCGTGCTCTACGCCGTCGGCCACTACCGCAACGGCGTGCTGCTGGCGCCCGCGACGGCCGCCCGCATCGCAGCGCTGGTCGCGTACTGACCCCTCGCCGCCCGGGCTTCCCGGCCTCCTCGCGGCGCACGCCGTAGCCTGATCCCTCGATGGCTCCTGCGATCACCGTCAACGGCACCGCGCGCGAGGATCTCGCGTCGCCGATCACGGTCGCCGGCCTCGTCGCCGCGCACGGTCTGCCGGCCGAGGGTCGCGGCGTCGCGGTGGCGGTCGACGGCGAGATCGTGCCCCGCGGCCAGTGGGCCGCGGTGACGATCCCCGAGGGCGCCGAGGTCGAACTCGTCCAGGCGATCCAGGGCGGCTGAGCATGTCCTCCACCGACGCATCCGCAGCCGCGCACGCCCTCGCCGGCCCCACGCCGCTGGTCATCGCTGGCGAAACGCTCGCCTCCCGCCTCATCCTCGGCACCGGCGGCTTCGACCGGATGGACGAGCTCGCCGCCGCCTGCGCCGTGAGCGGCACCTCGATGGTCACGGTCGCGATGCGGCGCGTCGACCCGTCGCAGCAGGGCTCACTCATCGACACCCTCGACCGCGCTGGCGTGCGCATCCTGCCGAACACCGCTGGCTGCTTCACCGCCCGCGAGGCCGTCCGCACCGCCGAACTCGCACGCGAGGCGCTCGAGACCAATTGGGTCAAGCTCGAGGTGATCGGCGACGACCGCACCCTCCTGCCGGACGCCGCCGAGTTGCTCGACGGCGCCGAGCAACTCGTCGCCCGCGGCTTCACCGTGCTGCCCTACGCCACCGACGACCCCGTCCTCTGCCGCCGCCTCGAGGACGCCGGCTGTGCCGCCGTGATGCCGCTCGGCTCTCCGATCGGCTCGGGCCGCGGAATCGCCAACCCGATCAACATCGCCCTGATCGCCGAGCAGGCCGGCGTGCCGGTCGTGCTCGACGCAGGCATCGGCACCGCCTCCGAGGCCGCGCAGGCGATGGAGCTCGGCTGCGACGCGGTCCTGCTCGCGACGGCCGTCTCGCGCGCCGCCGACCCGGTCCGCATGGCCGCGGCGATGAAGGCCGGCGTCGAGGCCGGCTGGCTCGCCGGCGGCGCGGGACGCATCCCGATCCGCACCTGGGCGCGTGCCTCGACGACGCCCGAGGGCATGGCCGACCTCGGCTGAGCGCCCACGCGCACACGGGCCCTCGGCACCACGCCTGACCTGCTGTGGACCGCCCTCACGCGAACCGGTCGCCGCGGTCTGCGAGAGTGGGCAGCGATGGAGGGCACGCAGGAGCGCATCATCACCTTGCTCGACGCGTTCGAGGTCGCCTGGTCGGGCCCGAGTGCGCTCGCGTTCGGCATCGTCCTCGCCGCCGACGGCCACTACGAGGATCCGCTGTTGCGCGGGCCCGTGCGCGGCCCCGAGCGGGTCGCCCAGCACGCCGCCCGCATGCGCGTCGCGTTCCCCGACCTCGTCTTCGAGCGCTCCGGCCCGCCGATGGTCGGCGGCGGCCTCGTCTCCCAGGGCGTTCGCCTGCAGGGCACCCATCGCGCGGAGATCGGCAACGTGCCGTCGACCGACAAGGAGCTCGACCTGCACGCCGTGATCGTCGCGGGGCTCGCGACCTCCGGCGAGCGGTTCGCTCGCGTGCGGATCATCTTCGACCGCTACGACGCCGCCGTTCAGCTCGGCGTCCTGCCCCGCCCGCGGTCGATCGCCGAGCGCGCCCTCCTGGCGCTGCGCGGCTTCGGCATCCCGCGCCTGCCGTAGGCGGCGCGGCTCGGTCGCTCGGCGCAGGTCCATGTGCCCCGCGTCCCGCGGGTTTCGGCGCGTCCTACCTCGCTAGGGGCCGCGCGAATCGGGCACCCGGGCCCGCGGTCGTCGCGGACGACCACGACCAGCCGGGGTTTGCGCGTCTTCGTCCCCGGGATCACGTAGGCGACGGCCGGGCGACCGGTCTTGGGGTCGAACGCCACGGGCAGGGGCCCGAGGTCGGGTTCGGCGGTCGGAACCGTCTCTCGTGCTCCAAAGGCGCGGGCTCGGGGCAGGAGCGTGTACGCCGATCCGGCAGGAGCGCTCGGCGAGCGGTCGCCGCTGCCGGTGGTGATGACCGCGGCGCCGTCACTGCGGGTCGCGAGCCCACCGAGGGTCTCGCCGGTCGTGACCTGCTGGCGGTCGCTCGAGAACGCTCCTGCCGCGTCGGTCCTCGCGACCAGGAGCGGCTCGCCGCCGCCCCGCTTCGGCGTGCCGTTCCAGGCGAGGAGCGCGGTCCCGCCCGGGCCGGCCGCGAGCCCGAACCCGCGCGGGTAGCCGATGTCGGTCCCCGGATCCATCAGCTGCACCGGGGAGAAGGCGTTCGCTCCGGCGCCGAGCGACACCGCTCGGATCGGCGTCGGCGGATGTGGATCCTCGCCACGCTGCGGCGGCTCCCAGGCGATCACGGTGCTGCCGGCCGAGGTGATCATCACGTCGAGGTTGCCGGCGTCGCCGCCGGGCGCCGCCACGAGCGGCGTGCCCAGGTCGTCGGTGCTCCGCCCGGCCCAGGCGACGATGTCCGGACGCTCAGCCTTCGCGGAGAGGTCGTCGGCGACGATGGCCGCTCTACCGTCGTCGGCGATGGCGACCGAGACGCTGCTCGCGTACGGCGCGGGCGGGCGGGCGTCCTGCAGCGTCACCGGGGTCCCGAACGCCTCGCCGGTCCTGCCGAAGGCCGCGCGGAGCCGTGCGTGGTAGCCGGCCTCGCCCACCTCGTCCCATTCGACCCAGGCCGCGACGGTTGCGCCCGATGCGTTGGTCGCCGTCGACGCGTCGTTGTGGTGCGACATCCCGTAGAGGACCTTCGTCGTCGACGGGGTCGAGCCCGGCACGCCGGCCCCCGCCGCGCTCAGGAGCTTCAGCGCCGTGGTGCGCCCGGTGGGCAGGGCGAACCGGGCGACGGGCGACTTCGCGTCGTCGCCCAGGATCACCGCGCCCGTCCCGTCGGGCGAGAAGTTGAGCCGCTTCGTGCCGGCCGTCGGG
>JAURVW010000465.1 GCA_030655275.1 Solirubrobacteraceae bacterium | reverse complement strand
CCGCCGGCGCAGCCGATCGCCGAGGCCTTCGACCTGCCCGACTACCGTCAGGTCGCCGTACACCGCCGTCGCTCGCTCGCGGGCCGTGCTCCACGCACGGTCGTCTCGCCGCCCGGCGACGCCGACATGGGCGGAACGCTCTCGCCGCCGCGCTCCCGTCGCCGCCAGGTCGCGGCCGCGTTGATCCTGGTCCTCGTCCTCGCGGTGGCGTACTCGCAGGTGAAGCTCTGGGAGCCCGGCAAGGGTGCCGGCACCGGCGAGGTCACGCTCCAGATCGCAGAGGGCGCCAGTGCATCCGACGTGGCCAAGCAGCTCGAAGCGGCCGGTGTGGTCGACTCGGCCTCGGTCTTCGGCATCCGTGCCCTCATCAGCGGCCAGCGAGAAGACCTCGTCGCCGGCCAGTACACGCTCAAGCGCGACATGTCCTATGGCGCCGCGCTCACCGCCATCACCGGCGGCGCCGCCGCCCGCCCCGAGTTGGTGTCCGTGGTGATCCCGGAGGGCCTCTCCATCCGCGAGACGGCGTCGCGCCTCAAGCGCCAGAACCGCATCAGCGACTACGGCGCCACCGCGAGCCGCATCCTCAAGCAGCGCCGCGCCGAGCTCGTGAAGAAGTTCGGCATGCCGAAGGGCACGAAGACCCTCGAAGGCCTCCTGTTCCCGGCCACGTACGACATGGACGAGGGCTTCACCGCCGCCGACCTGATCGACCGCCAGCTCACCACGATGGAGCAGAACCTCGAGAACGTCTCGATGGCGCGCGCCAAGAAGGCGAACCTCAGCGTGTACGACGTGCTGACGATCGCCTCGATGGTCGAACGCGAGGCCAAGCTCACCCGCGAGCGCGACGACATCGCCGCCGTGATCTACAACCGCCTCAAGACGGGCATGCCCCTCGGCATCGACGCGACCTTCCGCTACGAGAGCGGCAACTGGCAGGACCCGATCCGCCAGAGCCAGCTCGACAAGGACACGCCCTACAACTCCCGTACGCGCACCGGCCTGCCGCCGACGCCGATCGGCAACCCGGGGCTCGCCTCGATCGAGGCGTCCGCCTCGCCGGCGAAGGTCGACTACCTGTACTTCGTCGTGAAGCCCGGCCGCTGCGGCGAGCACGCCTTCGCCTCGACCGCCGAGAAGTTCGCCCAGGACAGCGCGAAGTACAACGCGGCCCGAGACGCCTCCGGCAAGTCGCCGGGCACCTGTTGACCCAGCCGCCTGCCGCGGGGCCGCGGTACGGCGTCGTCGGGTGGCCCGTGAGCCACAGTCGCTCGCCCGCGATGCACCAGGCGCTCGGCCTCGACTACGGCCTCCTACCGGTCCCGCCAGACCGTGCTGAGGCGGTCCTGCGCGCGCTGCCCGCCTCCGGCTTCGCCGGCGTCAACGTGACGATCCCGCACAAGGGCGCGGCGCTCGCCGTCGCCGACGAGGTCTCCGACGCTGCGCGCGACATCGGCGCCGCGAACACGCTCATCTACGGCCCCGGCGGCTCGATCAAGGCCGACAACACCGACGCCCCAGGCCTCCTCGCCACGCTCGAGGGCCGTCCGCGCGCCTCGGCGGTCGTGCTGGGAGCGGGAGGGAGCGCCCGCGCGATCGTCTGGGCACTCGTCTCGATCGGCTGCGACGTGGTCGTCTGGAACCGCACGACGGCGAGGGCGCAAGAGCTGACGGCCTCTCTCGGCGGGACCGCGCTGGACCTTGAGGCGGAGAGCGGCCTCGTGCCCGAAGCCGACGTGCTGGTCAATTGCACCGCCGCCGAACTCGACGATTCGTCCAGCGGCCTGACCGGGCTCCCTCTGACACCCGATCACCTGGCCAGATACGCCACCGTGGTGGACCTGGCCTACAAGCCCGGCGGAACGGTGCTCACTGCCTTGGCAGCGGAGCGCACGACCGTCGTGGATGGGCTCGAGATCCTCGTTCAACAGGGTGCGCGCAGCTTTGAGATGTGGACCGGTCGCCCTGCGGATGTGGCGGTGATGCGGTCCGCGGTACGGAACAAAGAGGACCATGGAGCCGCATACGATCCCCCAGGCGGAAGGCCATTTTCGTGACTTGACGGTCGCGAACGGCCACGCGGGCGCACCAGGTGCGCCGGCTGCTGCCTCGGCGTCTGCTGCCCCGGGCGGTCCGTACGTCCCGAGCGTCGGCGACCCCTTCGCCGCCCACGCCGCCGCACCCGAGGCCTACGCCGACTACGGGACGCCGGCGA
Organism: Solirubrobacteraceae bacterium; assembly: GCA_030655275.1. Taxonomy (GTDB): domain Bacteria; phylum Actinomycetota; class Thermoleophilia; order Solirubrobacterales; family Solirubrobacteraceae; genus JAGIBJ01. The sequence goes on along the minus strand of JAURVW010000465.1, from coordinate 11 downwards.
CGCCCGATCCC
>JAURVW010000915.1 GCA_030655275.1 Solirubrobacteraceae bacterium | reverse complement strand
CCGGCTGGCCGGTGAATGCCACGCTTGGACGACAAAGCATCGTCGGCCAGGCGTGAGGTTCATCGTCCAAGGTCGCCCACAAGCCGGGCATTCGATCCGGGCGGCAGGACCGCTGCTTCGCGCCGCCCTGGACGCCTTCGCGCACGAGATCCACGCTCCCATCCACAGGAGCCGAAGGTGCGATGAGTCGGCCGGCGTACGACGGGGACCTTCGGCGCCATGATCGAGAACTTCATCGACGCCAGAGGCACGTTGCTGCGACGCGACGTGATCGCGGCCGGGCTCAACGACAACCTGATCGCCAAGGCGAAGCGCGACCACATCCTCATGCCGATCCATCACGGCGGGTACTGCCGTCCCGGGCTGTGGGAGGAGGCCGACCGTGCCGGACGACACCGCTTGCGCTCACACGTCGTGCAGCGTCTCTACGACGACGACGTGGCCCGATCGCACGTGACGGCACTGCTCGAGCTCGACGGCCCGGACTGGGGCCTGGACCTCACCAAGGTCCACCTGACCAGTCTCTACGGAGTCGGTGAGCGGACGCAGTCGAAGATCGCGCACCACCGCGGACTCGTGCTTGCCGACGACATCACACGCTGCGACGACACCTGGGTGACCGCGGACGCCCGCACGGCGCTGGACACCGCTGCCCTCGCACCACGTGACCCCGCTGTCGGTGTCCTCAACTGGGTCCAGGCATCCAGGCAGGTCACTCGCGAGGAGCTCGAGATCGGCATCGAGCGGATGAAGGAGTGGCCCCACACGGTGGGTCTGACCTACAAGCTCCGTCTCAGCAACGGCAAGGCCGAGTCCATCCTCGAAACCCGCGGGGACCTGTTGTGCCGCGACCAGCGACTCCCGATGTTCGAGCCCCAGTACGACGTGCACCATCCGAGCGGGCGGCTCGCCGCACGACTGGATGGCGCCTGGCCGACGCGGCGCAAGTGGGTCGAGTTCGACGGGTACGTGAAGTATGAAGAACCGGCGGCTGAACGAGACGATCGAGGAGTGCGTGATGCGGGAGAAGGCGCGCGAGGACCTGATCCGACGGCTCACGGGGTGGACGTGCATCCGGCTCACCTGGGCCGACATCGAGCGGCCGGTGGCCACAGCCGAGATGATCCGGGCCTTCCTCGACGACGTGCTCGCCGCCTGAGCTGTCGACTGGGGACCTGGGACGACAAACCCCACGCTTGGACGACAATGCGTTGTCGTCCAGGCATGGCATTCACCGGCCGACCGGTGAAGCATGAGGCCAGCGTGACGCGTGCGAAAACCGACGCCAACTCCCGTGGAGCGAGCTCAGAGGAACTCGGCCGTCGACCCACCCAGGTCCATGGCCGGCAGCCCGAGCTTGCGGTGGTCCCAGGAGCGCACGCGGTCGACGTCGAGGCGCACGACCACCCGGTTGCGCGCCATCAGCTCCACGAACGGCTTGAGCTCCTCGGTGTACGGCGCGTTGTAGCGCTCGAAGATCCGCACGCACACGTCCCAGACGACGGTCTCGTCGTCGATGACCTCGCCGGTGCCCTCGAGGGCGACGCCGCGGAGCTGGTCGTAGGTGTGACCGGCCTCGACGAGGAAGCTCATCCGCGGGTCGCGGCGCAGGTTGACGACCTTCTGCGCCTTGCGCTTGGTCTCGATGTAGACGTGGCCGTCGTGCCAGTCGTACCACATGGCGACCAGGGCGA
>JAURVW010000458.1 GCA_030655275.1 Solirubrobacteraceae bacterium | reverse complement strand
GGTTGCCGTCCAGCGCCAGCACGCGCTGCTCGAAGTGGGAGTTGTCCTCGGATCCGCTCGGCATGGCCTCAGTATCCAAGACCGCGCGGTGCGTCCTGCTCCGGCACCCCGGCCGGAGCAGGACGACGCGACTAGCGCGAGAGCGGCACCTTCGCCGCGAGGAATGCCAGTTGCTGGGACACGTTGGTCTCGTACGACGACGCGCCGGGGTACACGTCGAAGTGCCCACCGGGATAGCGGGCGAGCGTCGCCCCCATGCGCTCGGCGAGCTTGATCGCCGGCGCGGGCGGCGTGACGTTGTCCTGCTCGCCGACGCCGATGAAGGTCGGGACCGTGCTCTTGGCCGCCGTCGCATCGGGGTTGTAGAACGGCAGTTGCAGGACGAAGCGCGCCGTCATCACGTTGCCCGGAGCCGGCGAGCTGGGCTGCACGAACGCGTACCCGGCGGCGGCGCCGGGCTGGCTGAGCGCACCCGGACCACCCGGCTCGGAGCTGAGCGGGACGTACTTCGGCGACTGCTTGACGGCCGCACGCGCCGCATCCTCGATGCCGAGGGCCGTGAGGCGCGGCAGCGAGCCGACCGGCAGGGCCGACACGGTCGCCAGTCCGTTGACGTGCGGGGCCTGCGCGATCACGCCGGCGAGCTCGGGCATCTTCGCGCCGAGCGCCAGGACGTGACCACCGGAGAGCGAGGTCCCCCAGAGGACGACGCGCGCCGGATCGACGCCCGGCAGCTTCGCCGCGGCGGTCGCAGCGGCCCGGTAGTCGTTCTGCTGACGGTCGGCGTCGAGGAGATTCCGCGGCGTACCGTCGCTCTGCCCCCAGTTGCGGTAATCGAACGTGATGGCGTGGTAGCCCGCCGCGGCGAACCGCTCGGCGAACGGCTGCAGGCGACTGGTCTGCAGGCCTCCGAGGCCGTGGGCCATCACGACGACCGGCGCCCGGGTGGTCGTGTTCTCGGGCGACCAGTGGTAGCCCACGATCGTCGTCCCGGACGACGCGAAGGTGATGCGCTCCGGGCTCGCCGCCTCGGCCGCCGTGGCCGACATCGCGGCCGCCACCGTGGTGATCAGGGCAAGCCCCGCAGATCTGATGCTCGACATGGTCCGCTCTCCATCCAGTTCCCTTGACCACCGGTCAAGAGGGCCGGAAGCTATCGACGCGTTTCTGACGGAGAAATGACCGCACCCGGGCTCCCCCGGTCAGGAAGCGGCGGTCGGCCGGAGCTGCGCGACGAGCACCCGACACACCCGGCGGACCTCGTCGACGGGCGCCTCGTGGGCGACGAGCCCCTCGATGGCGTACGTCCAGATGCGGACGACCGCCGCCAGCTCCTCGGGAGCAAGTGGCTGCTGCCCCTGGGACCTCAGGTGCACCTCGATCTCACGGCCGAGCCAGCGATCCGAGCCGGCGTGGAAGCGCGCATGCCATTCCGCGAGCAGCGGCGACGTGCGCAGCCGGGCGTGGACGGCGGAGGAGAGCCGATCGATGCGCGCGAACAGACCCACCACGGCGACCATGCGGTCGGCGAGGTCCGGCGCCTGCACCTCCCAGGCTCCGCTCGCGAGCCGGAGCTCGCGCCCGAGGACGGCCAGCAGGAGGGCGTCCTTGTCCTTGAAGTACCAGTAGACCGTGTTCTTCGCCACGCCCGCGGCGGAGGCGACCTTCGTCATCGACGTGGTCTCCACCCCGTCCGCCAGGAAGAGCCTGGAGGCGGCGTCCAGGATCTCCTCCTGCTTCGCGTCCCGCTCCACGTCGGCGCGATTACGCGGCACGAGATCGATCCTCCGAGACGCGACAACGGATCACCCAGCCAGCGTAACGCCCACCGCCAGGCCCGCCACGACTCCCGGTGAACGGCCGTTTCGCGGCGTTGCAGGCGGTGAAAGTGGCCGTTCACTGCTGGCGGTGCCCGCGAGCGCGCCGTGGAGGACCGCACCGACCGTCCGTCCATCTGTGACGCTCCGCACCGGAATGCCCATTCCGATCACGCTACAGTTGCTTGCAGGAAGCAACTACCTCATTCGCATGACTCCACCCTCCTCCCACGCCACCGTCGCCCGGACCGCCGCCGCGGCCCCCGACGAGACCGTCCAGCACCTCATCCGTCAGCTCTACGGCTTCGGTGCCGTGCGGCGCGCGCTCGGCAAGGCGGCGCAACACGAGATCGCCTCCCAGGGCTTCTCCGCCCTCGGCGCGATCTACCGCACCGCCGGCCCCTGCCGCGTGAGCGACGTCGCCTCGGCGCTGCAGGTCGACCTCTCCGTCGCGTCGCGGCAGATCGCGTCCCTCGTGAGCGCCGGGCACGTCGAGCGCCGCCCGGATCCCGAGGACGGCCGCGCTCATCTCCTTCATCTCACCGACGCCGGCCACGGCGCCCTCTCCCGCGCCCACGACGGCATGGTCGACGTCCTCTCGGACGCCCTCGCCGACTGGTCCCGCACCGACGTCGAGACGCTCGCCTCGGGCATCGAGCGCCTCGTCGACGCCTTCAACACCCTTCCTTCATCAGACCAGGAGGTCTCCTCATGAGCTCCAAAGCCACGGGCGGCACCGCCACGCCGCCGAACGCCCCGAAGAACCCGCCGGTCGACCACGCGGCCGCCGAGGACAGCGGCATGTCGCACCGCCAGATCCTCGAGGCGATGTCCGGGCTGATGCTCGGCATGTTCGTCGCGATCCTGTCGTCGACGGTCGTCTCGACCTCGCTGCCGATCATCGTCTCCGACCTCGGCGGCAGCCAGTCGGCCTACACGTGGGTCGTCACCTCCACCCTCCTCGCGCTGACCGTCTCCACCCCGGTCTGGGGCAAGCTCGCCGACCTCTACAACCGCAAGACGCTCGTGCAGGTCGGCCTCGTGATCTACACGACCGCCTCGATCTTCGCCGGCCTCTCCCAGAACATGGAGCAGCTGATCTTCTTCCGGGTGATCCAGGGCATCGGCGTCGGCGCCATGACCTCGCTCGTGCAGGTGATCCTCTCCGACCTCGTCTCCGCCCGTGAGCGCGGCCGCTACTCCGGCTACCTCGGTGCGGTCTTCGGCGTCGGCACCGTCGTCGGCCCGCTGCTCGGCGGCCTCCTCACCGACGGCCTCGGCTGGCGCGCGTGCTTCTACGTCGGCGTGCCGTTCTCCGTCGCCGCATTCATCGTGCTGCAGCGCACCCTCAAGCTGCCGCGCCGCCCCCGCGGTGAGGTCCACATGGACTACCTCGGCATCCTCACGATCGCCGGCTCCGTCTCGGCGCTCCTGATCTGGGTCTCGCTCGCCGGCCACCAGTTCGACTGGCTCTCCGTGCAGACCGCGATCCTCGTCCCGCTCGGCCTGCTGCTCGGCGTCCTCGCCGTCGCCGTCGAACGCCGTGCCCGCCAGCCGCTCGTCCCGCTGCGCCTCTTCGGTGAGCGCACGGTCGTCCTCTCGGTGATCGCGTCGATCTCGGTCGGCATCGCGATGTTCGGCACGACGGTCTTCCTCAGCCAGTACCTCCAGCTCGCCCGCGGCATGACGCCGACCGAGTCCGGCCTCCTGTCGATCCCGATGGTGTTCGGCCTCTTCCTCTCCTCGACGATCATCGGCCGCAAGGTCTCGGCGACCGGTCGCTACAAGAAGTGGATGCTCGTCGGCGCGACGATGCTCACCGTCGGCCTCGCGCTCATGGGCACGCTCGACGAGCGCACCAGCCTGATCGAGCTCGGCGCGTTCATGCTGATCATCGGCGGTGGCGTCGGCATGCTCATGCAGAACCTCGTCCTGATCGTGCAGAACTCGGTCTCCGCCCAGGACATGGGCTCCGGTTCCTCGCTCATCGCGTTCTTCCGCAGCCTCGGCGGCGCGACGGGCGTCTCGGTGCTCGGCGCGGTGCTCGCGACCCAGGCGGCCTCCAGCATCAAGGACGGACTCGCCGAGGCCGGCGCGTCCTCGGCCGGTGGCGCACTGTCGTCGGGCAAGGTGCCGGACCTCTCCACGCTGCCCGAGCCGGTGGTGCGGATCGTCGAACACGCCTACGGGATCGGCGTCGGCGACATCTTCCTCGTCGCCACGCCGCTGAGCCTGATCGCGCTCATCGCGGTCGCGTTCCTCAAGGAGGTGCCGCTCGGCACGAAGAGCGGCCTCGACCTCGCACGCGAAGGCGCGTCGACCCAGGCGAACGACCCGACGGGCGACGCCCCGGCGGCACCCGCCGACCGCCCGACCGCCGGCGTCGCCTAGGGACCGACCGCGGCTGGCCCGGCCGATCCGGCCGGGCCACCCGCGTTCCTTCAGGGGGCGAGCACGAGCAGCGACGTCTTCGATCGGCCCTTGCCGGATGAGGAGGAGACGATCGTGGTCGCGCGTCCTGCGGAGAGGGCGATGGCCGGGCTGAAGTACGGGCCGGTCTGGAGACCCGGGCCCGGCCGTTCGACGACGATCGGCGCCGTGAAGGGCCCGTCGACCGGACGGGAGGCGGTGAACAGCGGCGTCGCCCGGTCACCGACGCCCGAGCCGGCCCACAGTGCGGTCGCTCGACCTCTCCCGTCGACGGCCAGCGTGATCCGCGTGTCGCCGAACTCGGCCACGTCGACGGGCGCGTCGCCGGCCGGGGCAAGGCGGCCGGCGGGCCCCGCGAAGAACTGGAGTCGATCGCCGGGCGTGTGCGTGACCGCCGCCAACACCGTGTCGCCACTCGGGCCGACGGCGATCGCGAGGTTTTCGAGCACCGTGAGCCCCCGGCTCCCGCCCCGCGACAGGACCTGGACGGGCGTCAGGACGTTGGAGCCCCTCGGCACGGTCGTCGCGAGCACGGCCGTCGGTCTCACCGGATCGCCCGAGAGGTTGCCCGCCACGAGACCGACGACGATCGTCCCGTCGGCGGCGATCCCGACGACGCCCTTCGCGTCGTCCGACAGCGGTGCGGCGATCGGGAGCCACGGGCCGAGGACGCCCGCCGGGCCGATGCGGCGAACGCGCGACGGGCTCCCGCCGCCGTTGGGCGTCGCGAGGATCGCACCGTCGCCCGAGGGCCCGATCGCGACGCTGTAGAGGACCCGGCCGAAGTCGGCGGGAGCGTCGACGGGCTGCGCCGACCCGAACCTTCGGCTGCCAGCCGGCCGGAACGTCAGCATCCGGACGGTCTGGTCCTCCCGCCCCACGGCCCGCACGTCGAACCCGACCGCGGTGGCCCCGCCACCCGTGACGACCGTGGCCTCCCTGGCCGCCAGACCACCCGTGGAGACGTACTGCGTCCCGAGCGACGCTCCGGCCAGATCGAAGGTGGTCAGCGCGAGCCGGTGCCTGCCCCCCTTCTGCACGACGCCGAAGGCCGCGAGCGGCCCCGACCGCGTGAACCCCAGGGAGTACCCGTCGTTCGACCTCTGGAGCTCGGTCGATCGGCGCGGCGCCCCCAGCGCCGAGGCGCGACCCGACCACGGTGTTCGCGCGAACCCGATACGACGGTGGGCGAGCACCGTCCTGACGAGGTCCGGGCCGCCCGACGGCCTCGCGCGCAGGGTGACCTCGTCGTCGGGCAGGGCGATGCGCTCGACGACGCGCGCCGCCCCCGCATTCGACGCCGTGACCAGCGAGGCGGCGGCCGAGAGCAGGGCCATCGCGCCGAGGCGACGTCGCCGACGTGCGGCGAAGGAGGTGCCGGAGCGGGCACGGTCGTGCGACATGCGACGCACCGTATCCACGAGCCACTCGGGCAACGACCACGAGGACCCGGTCACGACGGGCCGCGGCGCGGGGTCATGGTTTCAGGCCGCCCTGGCGACCCGGTCGGCGAGCACCGCCATCTGCGTCATGAGTGCGGCGCGCTGCCTGATCCCTTCGATCGGCGGCGCGCCGCCGGCTTCCCGCTCCAGCGCCGTGAGCGTGACGACGAGCCGCTCGGGCGCCACCCAGCCGGCCCACGGCGAGGAGGCGCATTCGGTGCTGCGCAGGGCGTCGGTGGCGGCGTCGAGTGGGCTGCGACCAGCCGCGCGCTGCGCCGCTCCCACCTCGGCGACCCAGGCGAAGTGCTCGATGAGCAGGTCGACCTCGGCGAGCCCCGAGACCGGCCCGTGGCCCGGCACGACGACCTTCGGCCGCAGCGCCTTGATCCGCTCGAGCGCCGCGACCCAGTTCGTCAGCGGCCCGACCCACATGATCGGAGCCACGCCCACGAAGAGGGTGTCGGCAGCGAAGACGACGTCCTCCTCCGGCAGGTGCGCGATGAGATCGCCGTGGCTGTGCGCCGGCCCGACCTCGATCAGGTCGACCCGCCGCCCGCCCACATCGAGGGTGAGCTCGCCGGAGAAGGTCTCCGTGGGCCAGGTGAGCGAGACGCCGCCGAACTCCCAGGGGCGACCCATCTCCGCCAGGTACCGCAGGAGGAGTTGGCCCTGTGGCAGCGCCCTTCCCGGCCCGGGCAACCGCAGCACCGGTACACGCCCGAGCACCCCCGAGAGCGCGACCAGCCGGCCGAGCCGCTGGGGATCCTCATGGTCGAAGTGTGCGACGCACGCGTCGGTCGCCACGATGCGCGGCGCCCCGACGACCGCATTGCCCCACGTGTGGTCGCCATCGGGATGCGTGTTGACGAGCGTGTCGATCGTCGCTGCGCCGAGCGGCGCCGCGGCGAGCATCCTGCGAGTCGCGGGCTCGTCCCACTGGGTGTCGATCAGGAGCGCCTCGCCGCCGTCGCCAACGACGAGCCCGGCGTTGGACTCACCCCAACTCCCGCGCGCGAACACCCACGCGTGCACGCCGCCCGAGATCTCCTGCCAGCCCGTCTGCATCCCCATGCGAGCAGGCTGGCACACGGCCGCCCGGCGCGCCACGGTGCGACGGCCCTAGGCTCCTCGGCGTGGCCGCGTCGGACGACTCACAGTTCGCCGGCGACTTCGACCCGGCCGCGGTCCGCCGCTCGGCGGTGCGCGTCACGGGTCTGCTGCTCGCGATCCTGCTGATCGGCCTGCTCACGCCGGGCCTGGGCACGCTGAGGAACCGGATCGGCGAGGCCGACGTCGGCTGGCTCGTCGTGGCCATCGTGCTCGAGGCGCTCTCGGGCTTCTCCTACGTGCTCATGCTCAAGCCGGTGTTCCTGCGCGGGCAGTCGTGGTGGATGGCCCAGCGGCTGGGCTGGTCGGAGCTCGCGATGGGCTCGATCGTCCCGAGCAGCGGCGTCGCCGGGCTCGCGCTCGGCGCCTGGCTCTTCAACCGCGTCGGCGCGAATCCCAAGGTGATCGCGCGCCGGTCGGTCGCGTTCTACCTGATCAAGGGTGCCGCGAACTTCGTCGCCGTGGCGGTCGTCGGCCTGCTGATGTTCGTCGGGGTCGGTCCCCACCTCTCCCCGTGGCTCACCCTCTTCCCAGCCCTGATCTCGATCACGCTGATGGGGGTCGTCGCTTTCTACCTGCCGCGGATCGGCCCGGGCACTCCCGCCGGTGAGGACGCCGGCCGCTTCCGCAAGATCGTCGCGTCGTCGCGCAGCGGCCTGGTGCAGGCGGTCGCGGAGGCGGGCGAGATCCTCCGGCGCCGCGAGTTCGCCGTCTACTTCGGGGCCCTCGGCTATTGGTTCTTCGACAACGCCGTGCTCTTCGCGACCTTCCACGCCTTCGGGGAGGACCCGGCCTTCACGGTGATCCTCATGGCGTACCTGATCGGCCAGCTCGGCGGGCTCATCCCGCTGCCGGGCGGTATCGGTGGCGTCGACGGCGGACTCGTCGGGGCCTTCGTGGTCTACGGCCTCGGCGCCGAGGCCGCCTTCATCGCGGTGCTCGCCTACCGCGTGATCCTCTTCTGGCTGCCCCTGCTGATCGGTGCCGTCGCCTTCTTCTCGATCCAGAAGCGCATCCGCGTGATCGAGGAGCGCCGCGACGCGGCCGAGGCCGACGGTGAGAAACCCGCCGGTCCCGCCGACCCCGCCGAGGCCCTCGGCGACCGACCGGTCACGCCCGAGGCCGGGGAAGCCGCCGACTAGGCTGGCGCCATGCCGTACCAGTCCAGCACGCTCACCCAGATCGTCCAGTTCGGCGTGGTGAACGCGTACCTCGTGCGTGAGGACGACGGCCTCACGCTGATCGACGGCCTGATCGGCAACCAGACCAAGCGCATCCTCGCGGCGGCCGAGCGGATGGGCGCACCGATCAAGCGCGTCACCATCACGCACGCCCACCCCGACCACGTCGGCGCGATCGACAAGATCCTGGCCGCCGTCCCCGATGCCGAGTTCGTGGTGGGCGAGCGCGAGAGCAAGTCGCTGAACGCCCACGTGAAGCTCGAGCCGGGCGAGCCGAAGGGCTTGATCCTGCCGGGCAACGCCGGCGTCAAGACGGTGCCGAATCGACTGGTGAACGCCGGCGACACGATCGGCTCGCTGCAGGTGCACGCCGCGCCCGGGCACAGCGTCGGGCAGGTCGCCTTCCTCGACCCGCGCGACGGCACCCTCATCTGCGGCGACGCCTATTCGACGGTCGGCGGGGTCGCGACGACGGCCGGGCCGTACCTGAAGTTCCCGCTGCCGGGCTCCTTCACGTGGCACAAGCCCACCGCGCTCGAGACGGCCAAGGCCCTGCGCGCGCTCGATCCGTCGCGGCTGGCCCCCGGCCACGGTCGCGTCGTCGAGCAGCCGGGCGCCGCGATGGACGCGGCCATCGCCCGCAAGAGCTAGGTCAGCGCGCTGGCGAGCCCGTCGGTGATCGACCGCGGGCGGTAGTCGAGTTCAGCCGTGGCCTTGGCGTGGGAGGCGTAGTAGGTGACGCCGTCGGAGGCCGCGACCGCCTCCTTCAGGTTCTTCGGCATCCCGAGCACGGGCGCCAGGACCGGGCCGGCGGGCGAGATGAGCTTGAGGACGCGCGTGGGCACCGTGAAGCGCGGCGGCTTTCGGCCGCCGAGGATCGCGGCGCGCTTGATGAGTTCGCCCATCGTCGCGCGCTCCCCCGACAGGATGTACCGCTCGCCGACGACGCCCTTCTCGAGCGCGAGGATGATGCCGGCCGCGACGTCGTCGACGTGCACCATGCTCAGGCCGAGCGTGGTGAGTGCCGAGGCCGGCAGCTTGCCCTGCGCGGCGCGCACCAGGGTCGCGCCGATCTCGGAGTGGTCGCGCGGGCCGTAGACCGCGGCGGGCTGCACGATCACGATGGGCGCGCCCGCGTCGAGGTGCTCGAGCGCGATCTGGTGGGCCCGGTACTTCGTCTCGTCGTAGACCGAGAGGAACCCGGCAGCCGGATCGCGCTCGTAGGACTCGTCGACGACCGCGCCGCGCGTGTCGCCGAACACGCCCACGGTGGAGACGTGGACGATCTTCTCCACGCCGGCGCGGGTGAGGCCCTCCAGGGCGTGCTCGGTGCCCGCGACGTTCGTGCGGCGCAGCTCCTCGGCCTCAGCGGCCGTCACGCCGATCCGGTAGATCGCGGCGCCGTGGACCGCCACGTCGCAGCCGTGCGCGGCGTAGGCGATGCCGTCCGCCGTGGAGAGGTCGCCCTCGACGAGCTCGGCGCCGACGCGGCGAAGGTCGTCGGCCGTCTCCGGCGTGCGCACGAGCGCGACGACCTCATGCCCGAGATCACGGAGCTGCCTCGCGACGGCGCCACCGATGAACCCCGTCCCTCCGGTCAGAAACACGCGCATGGCCGCTGATCCTAGACACGCCCCTCGGCCGGTCGGACCTCGATGATCGACGACTTACCGGAGTGTCAAGGCGCCACAAGGGCGAGCCGGTCGGCGCCGGAAAGTGAGCCGACTTCAGGTGCGTCGAGAACGACCCGATGGCCGCCCTGCGCTGCGGAACGTGTCGACGACCTCCCGCGCGATCCAGCCCATGAGCAGGGCCGCGGTGAGCGCTGCGCCGATACCCGAGACCACCGCGGCCTCCGACGCCAGGGCCAGCAGGGGCGGTCGAAACGCCGAGCGTCCCACGTCCCACGCGAGGATGAGGGCGGCCGTCTGGGCCGCAAAGGCAAGCACCATCACCGCGAACCCGAGCCCCAGGGCGTTCATCAGGCCGTGCGGCCGCGGATACGGGTCGCGGATCCCGCGCCAGCGCGTGATCCGTCCGAACGCCCTCGCCGGGCCGCGCGCGGCCAGCGACGCGACGCAGAACGTGAAGCCCACCACGAAGAGCTGCGCCCAGCCGTACGACGCCTGCGCGCCGTCGCGGTCGGCCGCCGCCCAGCGCTCGAACCGCACCTCGGCAGGATGCAGGCGCACCCCCAGCTCGTGGACCCCTCCGGACATCGACGGCCAGAGCAGACCGATCTGATCCCAGAAGAGTCGCCAGCCGGCCTCCGTCGCGCGACCGATCCCGAGCCCGGCCGGGCCAGGCGTCGCCAAAGCGCCGGCCATCACGAGACAGGCCCAGCCGAGCCCCGCCGTGAGCGCCACCAGGATCGCGAGCGCCTTCGCGCGCGGGCCGTTGCCGGGCTCCCACGGTGAGCGCGGGGCACCGGGCCCCGTGCCGCCCGGTCCGTCCGCGGAGAACACCTTCACGGAGCCGTGCTCGCGCGGCGACAGGAGGGCGGCCGCCCGCACCGGATCCGCCGGCAGCGGCCCCACATGGCCCGTGCCGGGGGCGCGGGCCGGATCGCGCAGCGCCATCCCCGTGAGCGCCCAGGCGGGCTGTGCCCGCAGCTGGTCGCCGATCACCTCGACGATCGTCGCGGGATCGCGATCCCGCTCGAGCGGCGCGACCCGCAGGCCGCAGTCGATGGCCTCGTCGATCATCCAGGCGAGCGTCTCGAAGGAGAGCAGCGAATCGCCGGCCCTCCGGTTCCCGCCGATGTCGGAGTGCACGCCGCGGAACCAGACCTGCCGGAGGGTCTGCCCCTCGCTCACCCGGCCGTCGAAGTAGCGCGGGAGGAACTGGCGCCGGTGCTCGTCGAGCGCCAGGGCGTGCCGCACGTGGGTGAAGCGCTTGTCGTGGATGGTCGGGGCACTCGAGATCTTCTTGCGGGCGCCGGGGAGGAGCCCGACGGAGTCGACCGTGTCCCACACGCCGGTGAAGTGGATGCGTGCCTCGCGACCGCGCTCGCTCGTGAACTCCCGACGGATCTGCGCCGCGACGCCGCTGCGCGTGGGCTCCGCCGGCGCCTGACCGGCCTCCCCGGCCGGGTCGTCGCGCAGCATCACCGCCGGCTCCTGGCTGATCGCTCCACGCCCGGCCTGGAAGGCACGCACGATCTGGCCGTCGACGCGCGTCCCGAGTGCGCGCTCGCTCTGCCCCGCCAGGGGTGCGACCCGCGCCGCGGCGTGCCCCTTCGCGGGAGACGCGATCCGCTGGTCGTCGGCGCCTGCGAAGTACACGCGAAGGAGCGTGGGGAGCAGCGGCTCGTGCTCGGGCCGGATGAGCCCGAAGAGATTCACCATGCCGGCGACGGCCCGCACGGTGAACGCGCCTCGCGAGAAACCGAAGAGCCAGATCTCGTCGGTGGTGGCTTCGCCGTCGGGCGTGCCTCGCCCGTACTCCCGGCAGAGGTTCAGGTAGGCCTGGCCGATGTTCTCGTGGACCCCGCTGCCGAGCGCAAGGCCCGCGACCCGGCGCAGGCCGTTGGTCGCTGCCCCGACCAGGCCCGTCGGAGGAAGGCCGACCGCCGCGCCGACGCCGGGGTCGTAGTAGAGCACCTGGTCGGGCCCGTTCGGATCGACGACGAGCCGTCGCTCTCGTTCCGCGCGCAACCGCTGGTGCAGCTGCATCACGTTCGTGTCCCGGAGTCCGGCCGTGAGGGTGTTGTTCGTGCCGTCGCAGCAGACCACGATCTGACGATGTGGGGATGCGGACGGACCTGTCTCCACAGAGGACCGGATCCCGGTCTGTCGCTGGCGCGTTACCACTCGTCGACTCTACCGCCCGAGCTCCACGGACCCACGGTTCAACTCGACCCGGCCACTCCATCTGGCAGGCCGCGGAATGACGGTTCCATCCACCTGTCGAGTCGAGGCTCGTTTTTGGAGTTTGCCTCATCGAGGCGGCCACGAAAGTCACAGTTCTCGGTCACACAGGGCGCGAAAACCCAGCGCGCAACGGGTAACAACACTTACCAGAACACCGATCCAAGGGGCCTCGAACACGACGCGCCTGGAGGACGAGCGACCTTCTTGGACGTCGGTTACAGTCGCGAGCATGGAGTCGTCCACACCACCGCCGAGAAAGAAGGACGGCCGCCGCGAACGGACGGCGAAGGCGATCTCCGATGCCGCGTCGGCGCTGTTCTTCGACCAGGGCGTGGCCCGCACCACGATCGACGAGATCGCCGAGACGGCCGGGGTCTCCGTCGGCTCGGTCTACGTGCACTTCGGGAGCAAGGAAGCGCTGTACCTCGCGCTCGTGGAGGATGCCGCCGCCGTCAACGCCCAGTACGTCGCCGAGGCCCAGCCGTCGGACTCCCCTCTCGAGCGGGTGTTCAACGCCGGCGAGGCCTACGTTCGCTTCGCCATGGAGCAGCCGATCCAGTTCCGCCTGATCTCGATGCAGGTGAACCAGCAGAACTCGAGCCCGGAGCTCGAGGCGGCACGCCAGCGGATCACCGAGCGGGTCGAGGGCCGTCTTACGGCCATCGGTCTCGACCTCGCACTCGCGATGGAGGCCGGCGAGATCGACCACCTGCCCGTCGAGACCGCCGTGAAGTTCCTGTGGGCGACGTGGACGGCCGTCATCAGCCTCACGCTCCGCACCGACCGCCTGCGGATCAGCCCGGAGGAGATGCGGGCGACGCTGCAGATCGCGTCGAACGTGCTCTCACGCGGGCTCGGTCGTCCGATCGGCGCCTCCGAACTCTTCGCGGACCTCGATCCGGCCGCCGTCGCGGATCGACCCGCGCAGGACGACGACTAGAACGACGACGCGCCCGGGGTCACCGGGCGCGAGGTCGCAGTGGAGGTTCGTCCGGGATCCTCGGACGTTCCTCGATGAGGGTGCGTTCGGAGATCCGAACGCGGCTTGACTAGGCGGTCGTCTGCTCGACGGGCGCAGCGGCGGCGACGGCCGGCGTCTGCGGCTGGGCCTGCATCGCCTTCTGACGCTCGGCCGGGAAGGCCGAGGTGTCGAGCTCGTCGTCGGACGAGCCGGCGATCGCGCCCTTGAACTCGCGCAGGCCCTTGCCGAGCGAACGGCCTGCGTCCGGAAGACGCTTGGGGCCGAGCACGACGAGTGCGAGGACGAGGACGACGATGAGTTCCATGGGACCGATGCTGGGCATTGGGCTGTCCTTTCGGGACGAGAATGTGGGCCCGTGCGTTCGGTTGAACGCGGCCATGTCTTCAGTAGAGCAGTGTTTCCCGAGATATCGAGCCGGACGGCCGGATGTTTCCTGGGTGTTCATCGACTGGTCCCTTCGCCGTAACCTCTGGATCGATGCCCCTCCCGCCCTCCCCACCGGACGCGTTGGCCGTCTCCGCGGCCAGTTCGTTCGCCCCTCCCACGGGTGCGCAGGCCCAGCTCTGGTGGACGTCGACGACGGTTCCCGCGACCGTCCTGGCCGAGCTCCGAGGCACGCTGGATCCGGCGACGGCCGGCCGCGTCGACGGGATGGTCCGGGAGGCGGACCGGCGCCGCACGATCCTCGCGCACGGCCTGCTGCGGCGGCTCGTCTGCACCTTCACCGGCCTCGCGCCCGCCGACGTGCAGCTCGCGCGCCACTGCGAGAGCTGCGACGCCAACGATCACGGCAAGCCATACCTCGTCGCGGTCGACGGCCAGCCCGCTCCCGTGGCCTTCAACCTCGCCCACTCCGCGGACGTGGTCGCCGTCGTGGTCGCTGCCCCCGGGGCCCGCGTCGGCGTCGACGTGGAGTCGGTCGTGGAGGGCTTCGACTGGGAGCCGGTGCGTCGCCACGTCTTCACCGACGCCGAGTGGGGCGCCAGCGGCGCCGCCGCCGATCCGTCGGCCGAGCGCTTTGCGCTCTGGGCCCGCAAGGAGGCCTCGGCGAAGGCCACGGGCGACGGCCTGTCGATCGACCTGCGCCACGTCAGCATCTCGCCCTTCGAGGGGCCCGGTGGAGCGCGCACCAGTCGCCTCACGGCGCCCGGAGCCACCACCGACCTGCTCGTCGTCGATGCGGCCCTGCCGACGGCGGAGCCCGTCTCAGCGGCGGTTGCGGTGGTCGGCCAGGCCGAGCCGCCGGCGCTGCGGGTGACTCAGGCCTTGCTGGACTGAGAGCCGGGGTCGGCGGCGTCGGCCTTCGTCGAGGCGCCGCCGTTGACGTCGGCTTTCGCACCGACGTGGTCGCCGTGGCGTGCGTGGATTCCCTCGGCCTCGTGGAAGGCTGCGGCAGCCGCGACGGCGACGTCCATCGGCGTCGACGACTCGAGCACCTCGGCGTCGAGCCGGGCAGCATCGGCCTGGGCGGACTCATCCGCCGCGCGCTGGGCCGCGAACTCGATGGCCTGCTGCTTCGTGGTGAGTGTGAGCTGCGAGACGATCGCGCCGCCGATCATCACGAGCGTCGCGACGATCAGGGCCAGGTGGTAGCCCGTGACGAAGGCCTGGGTCTCGTCGACGCCGTCGTCGATCGCGTACTTGCGGCGCACGACGAGCACCGCGCCGATCGCGACGATGCCGAGCACACCCGAGATCTCGCGCGCGGTGCTCACGATGGCCGAGCCACCGCCGGCGTTCTCGGCCGACAGGCGGTCGAGCACGGCCGAGGTCATGGGCGTGGTGAGACCGGACCCGATGCCGACCACGCAGAGGCCCATCAGGAAACGGACCGGCGGGTCGTCGGC
>JAURVW010000435.1 GCA_030655275.1 Solirubrobacteraceae bacterium | reverse complement strand
GCCGGCCGACGAGATGCCCGAGGCGCTCGTGGAGGAGCTCGAGGCACGCGACGACGGTGAGGAGTGGCCGCCTGGTCGCAATGACGAGTGCTGGTGCGGGTCGGGTCGCAAGTACAAGAAGTGCTGCGGCGCGGCCTGAGGGCGGCGACTCTGAGTCGTGGAAGACGGCGACGGCGGTTTCGTCGCTGACGCCACGGATAGCGGTCGGCGGCGACCCTCACCCGCTCTCCCCCGGTCCTCGCCGAGCGGGCCGGTCGCCCGTACGGTCCGGCCCATGGAGAACGTCGCCTCGTTCTCCTGGACATCCACCCCGACGATCTGACACGGTCCGTTTCATGCTTCACCCCGCACGCCTCCTCTCGACCCTCGCGGCGACCGCCGCCCTCAGCGCCGCGACGGCCGGTCTCGTCGCGGCTCCCGCGCCGGCCGCCGCGGCCGCGTCCTGCCAGGTGAATGGCGGCAGCTCGATGGGCGACTCGCCGAACGAGTGGTCGGTGATGGTGACGTTCCTGGCGAAGGGCGTCACCTGCAAGCAGGCGAAGGCCGTCATCAACCAGTGCGGCAGCCGCAACACCGTCCCTGGCTGGAAGTTCACGCAGAAGCCGAGCACCCGCTTCGTGAATCGTTCGAACCCGAAGCGCCGCTTCGTGGTGATGCTCGCCGGCGGTTCGCCGCAGTGCATCTCGAAGGCCATGGGCTACTAGGCGACTCACCGCCGCCCAGCGATTGCATCGGCGGCCAGCGCGAGGCAACCGCAACCAACGACCAGCGACGGGCGGCCAGCGACGGCGGCCAGCGGCCAGCGGCCAGCGGCCAGCGAAGCATCGTCCAGGCGGCCACTGGGCTGCGAAACGTCTCAAGGCGTGTGGCCATGCGCCGTTGACCGGTGCATGGCCACGCTCGCCGATCCAACCTGGGGGTTCTCCGACCTCGACGTCCTCTCGGCCGACCGCGCCCCGGCCCCGCTGTCGCGTCCTCGTCGCCACCGCGAGCGCGCCGGCAGCGGCGAGCACCGCTTTGCGAACGAGCTCGCGCTCCGCGGCTTTGCGCTCCACCGCCGCCTGGCGGGTCCCGACCTGCCGGTCCTCGACCATCTCGTCGTCGCGGGCTCCGGCGTCTGGATCGTCGGCCGCGAGCAGGTCCACTGCGCCAAGGTCTCCGTGCGCGGCCGCTTCGCCGCCAAGCCATCCCTGCGGATCGGCGACCGCGACCGCACCGCCCTCGTCGACGATCTCGACCGTCAGCTCACCGCCGTCCGCGGCCTCCTCTTCGACGCGCTCGACGTCCCCGTCCAGGCCGCCCTCTGCCTCCCCGGCGCCGAGTTCCCGCTCCTGCGCACGCTCGCCATCGGCGACCACCAGATCCTGCGCCCCGCCCAGCTGCTCGACCAGCTCGACCGGCGAGGTGCCGTGAAGCGCACCCGAGCGCGCGAAGTCGCGGGCCTGCTCGACGCGCGCCTGGGCTGAGCGCTAGCCGACGACGGCGACGTGCGGCTCACGCCTCCGAGCCGCCGGATTGACGGCCCTGGGTCGGCGTCGACCCCAAACGCTTCAGGCGCCCGTCTGGTATCTGAAGGTCGCTTTGCCGCCGATCTTGCGACAGCGGATGTCGTAGTACTCGTGCTGGTTGGCCAGAAACTGACAGCGGTAACCGGCACGAGAGGGCTTGCCGGACCTGCTGAACTTGACGCGCGACACGGCGCGCCTTGCGCTCTGACACGTCATGTCCCGTGCGTAGGCACGGAGAAAGACGCCTGCCGGCGGATCGTCGGTCCAACCGCCGTTTTCGTAGTCACGAAACCCACAGTCGTCGTAGCCGAGTGGGGCCTCGCCGTAGTCGCCGTCTTGAGCCGTTGCCGGCGCAGCGAACGCCATACAGAGCATCAGTGGACCGGCGAGGAAAACGGTGCGGATCGAAGTCACATCGCCAACGTAATGCGCTCCACCCTGACGAGCCAGGGATTCGGATCTTCGGTCACGCCTTTTGGCCGTCTGATCGATCCCGTCCCCCGGCGTCCCCCGGAGCTCGGCGATCCGTGCGTCGCCACGTACGGTGGGTGGCATGAAGAAGCCGCTCCTCTCCGCCCTCCTCCTCACGGCGTTGCCTTGTGCTGCGATCGGCACGCAGGTGTCGACCGCCTCGGCGGCGACGACGAGCATCCTCTGCATGAAGTCCGGCAGCACCTCGAAGCGCGTGGCGAAGAGTCGTCCGACGGCGTGCAACACGCTCGGGCCGACGAGCTCGTTCGCGGGCTCGGTCAACCTCACGGGCCTGAAGTGGAGCAAGTGGGGCAGCAGCGTGGCGACGGCGACGGGCACCGACAAGGGCTTCCACGAGCCGGCCGAGAACGTCTCAGTGAAGGTGACCGTCTCGGGTCGCAAGAAGAACAACTGCGGCGGCTACTCGTACACCAAGGTCAAGGTCGAGTCCGACAACGGCAAGCGCGAGCAGAGCCTGCCGGCGAAGTGCTCCGACTGAGCTGATTTCAGCGTGCGCCGGCCCGCGCCGCGGGCGGCGCGACGCGCCGGAGTCCGCCGAGCTGGCGGAAGTAGGGCAGGTCGATCCAGGCGTCGTGGTCGCCGATCACGTAGAGGCGTTGGCGAGCGCGACTGGCGGCGACGTTCAGCAGATTCGGCGTCGACGACACCCAGCGCCGGGCACCCGGCTTGGTCGGGTCGCCACCCAGGACGAGGATGACGGTGTCGGCCTCGCGCCCCTGGATCGTGTGAATCGTGCCGCCGGTCATGCCGCGGTGGCGCGGGTCGTCGGCGCGGCGCCGCAGCTGCCACGCGACCTCGCGGAACGGGCTCACCGCGAAGACCTGTCGGAAGTCGTAGCCGTTCATCCCGAGGTGGGCGAGCAGCGCGTCCAGTCGGTGACCCTCGGCAGGGATCCAGTGCCCCTCCGACCCGGAGCCCGAGGGCACATCCAGCCAGCATGTCTCCACCCGAAGCGCGGGATGCGCCTCGCGCGGAACCGTCGCGTTGACCATCCGGCCGCCGTAGGCGATCGCGTTGACGAGCTCGAAGATCACCGGCTCACACCGGCGATGCACGTTCATCGGCACGCCGACCCACAGGTCGTCCTCACCGCGGCGCCCACCCCACGGCATCACGGCATCCGCAAGACGCTGCACCGACGCCTCCGGCGAGATGCATTCGATCGGCACCTCGAACCGTTCACGGATCGCCTCCGCCAGCGACGTCGGCAGCCCGGAGACCGGTTCGATCTGATGCGGGTCGCCCACGACGACCGCCCGCTGACACCGCCAGATCGCCCCGGCCGCCTGCTGCGGCTGGGCCTGGCCGGCCTCGTCGATGAGGAGCCAGCCAAGGTCTTCTTGGCCAAGCCCCGAGAGCATCGTCGGCAGCGAGGCGAAGGTCGTGCTGATCACGGGCACCAGCAGGAAGAGCGTCTGCCACGCCGCGAGGACGACATCGTGCGTGAGCCCGCTGACGCGTCCTGAGATCAGGTCGATCGCGACGCTGAGGTTCCTGCGCGCGTCGCGACCGTTGGCGAGCAGCGTGGCCTCATGAAGGTCGAGCGCGGCGAGGAAGCACTCGGTGCGGGCCCGGTTCCAGACCTCGTCCGACCATGGCGCGCGGAGGTCGCGGGTGCGCTGGTCGGCTTCCCAGGCATCGTCGGGAACGATGAACGTTCCCTTTTCGGTGGAGGCGTTGCCCTCGGCGCTCGTCGCCGCCGCCAAGGCCTCGGCGCGCGCGTCGAGGCGCTCGCGGGCGTCGTCTCGGGCGAACTCAGCCCGGGCTGCCGTGGTCTTCGCGCCTTCGATCTGGCGCTGCAGGGCGCGGATCTCGTCGAGCGCCTCCTCGGCGTAGCGGTGCGCGAGCGCAGCTTCCTGCTCGGCGGCGCGGCGCGCCAGCTCCTTCTTCTTCGCCGGCTCGGAGAGGCGCGCGATGGTGTGGCCCGGTGGCGGTGGGCCAGCTGCTTCGAGACGACGCTTCGCGGCCTGCTGCTCGATCACCAGCGGCGCCGCCCTGGTCGCTGCCGTCGCGCGCGCGGCCTCGTGTTGCTCGAGCTCGGCCGTCGACGCAGCCAGGTCGTCCTGCGCCTGGGCGAAGCTCGCCTCGAGCTCGATGGCCGGCCGGAGCGCGTCGGCCATGCCCTGACGTTCGCGGCGGATGCGTGCGACCTCGTCCTTCGCATCGAGGAACCGTTCCTTCGACTGCTCCCAGGCGGCGCGCCCGTCGGCGTTCTGGGTGCTGGTGAGCAGGGCCGCGAGGCCGCGCTCGGCGCGCTCGGTTGGCGCAATCTTCGGGCCGCGTCCGCCGCTCGAGCGGCCGCCGGCCCAGGGGGCCGCGCCCCACCACACGGCCGACGCGAAGTCCTTGCAGTAGCTCCGCCGACCGAGTCGCGCGGCGATCAGTCCCCAGGCGCGAAGCTCGTGCGGGTCGGTGGGGGCGTCGGCGTCG
>JAURVW010000097.1 GCA_030655275.1 Solirubrobacteraceae bacterium | reverse complement strand
GGCGACGTGACGGTCGACATGCGCGCGGTGAGGGCGCGCAAGGACGAGGTCGTCAACGAGTCGATCGCGGGGCTGACGAGCTGGCTCGGCGGCTTGCCGACCTTGACCCTGATCCGCGGCGAGGCACGCTTCAGTGGCGCGAACACGGTGCGTGTCGGTGACGACGACCTGAGCGCGCCGCAGATCTTCATCAACGTCGGCGGTCGGCCGAGCGTGCCGGCCTGGCCGGGCATCCACGACGTGCCGTTCCTGACCAACACCTCGATGATGGCGATCGACTTCCTGCCCGAGCACCTCGTCATCGTCGGCGGCAGCTACATCGGGCTCGAATTCGCGCAGATGTACCGCCGCTTCGGCAGCCGCGTCACCGTCATCGAAGCCTCGGCGCGCCTGATCTCGCGCGAGGACGCGGACGTGTCGGAAGCGATCCGCGCGATGCTCGAAGACGAGGGTGTCGACGTGCGTGTCGGTGCGAAGAACCTCGCGATGACCCGCGACGGCGCCGACGTGCGCGTCCGCTTCGATGTGAGTGAAAAGGCGCAGTCGGTCGTCGGCAGCCACCTGCTGCTCGCGGTCGGCCGCACGCCGAACACCGACTCGCTGGCGCTCGCTGCGGCGGGCATCGCGACCGACGCGCGCGGCTACATCGTCGTCGACGACGAACTGCGCACCAATGTGCCGGGCGTATGGGCGATGGGCGACTGCAACGGCAAGGGCGCGTTCACGCACACCTCGTACAACGACTTCGAGATCGTCGCCGCGAACCTGCTCGATGGGGGCAAGCGCCGCGTCTCCGATCGCATCACTACCTACGCGCTCTACACCGACCCACCGCTCGGTCGCATCGGCATGAGCGAAGCGGAGGTGCGTGCGAGCGGCCGCGCGGCCTTGGTCGCGACCTGGCCGATGACCCGCGTCGGCCGCGCGCGCGAGCGCAGCGAGACGACCGGCTTCATGAAGGTCTTCGTCGACGCGCAGACCGAGCGCATCCTCGGCGCGGCGCTCTTCGGCATCGAGGCCGACGAGGTCGTGCAACTGCTGCTGCTCGCGATGGCCGCCGACTTGCCGTACACCCGCATCACGCAGACGATGTTCATTCATCCGACCGTCAGCGAACTGCTGCCGAGCCTGTTCGCGGGCTTGGCGCCGCTGCCGCCGCCGCATCCGATCCAGGCCCCACTGACGAGGAGAACCGCATGACTTCCTTCCGAGTTTCGCTGCGCCGCGTGTTCGCGCCGATCGCCTTCGCCGGCCTGCTCGCCAGCGCCGGCACCACGTCGCGCGCGGCCGACTTCGATTTCGGCTTCGAGGGCGGCGTGGTCGTGCCGGGCGGCGACGTGGTCGTCCTCGGTTCGTGCGGCACGGATTGCTTCGAACTCCGCGGCCGCAACAACGCGTTTTCGAATGAGTTGCAGATGACCTTGTACGAGACCGACCACGTCACCTACGACGCGCTGACCGGCTTCTTCACCGGCTCGTGGCTGCAGCAATCCTTCGATGGCGACGGCAACCCGAACACCTTGAGCGGCACGCTGACCGGCCGCGTGCTCGCCAGCACGCCGACCCGCGCGAGCGGTTCGATCGCCTACACCGTCACCGGCGGCAGCGGCCTGTTCGACGGTGTCACGGGCACCGGGTGGGCGAACTTCCAGGTGGACCAGGCCAGCGATCCTGTCGGTGCCGACTACATCGCCTACGCGGCGAGCGGGCGCTTCGTCGTGAGCACGATTCCCGAGCCATCGACCTGGGCCACGCTCGCGCTCGGCCTGGTCGCGCTGGCGGGCGTGGCGCGGCGGCCGGCGTCTACACTGCGGCGCTTCGAACGCACCGCATGAACCCGAGGTCCCGATGGCCGAGCGCCCGCAAGAAGATGCCCCGCACACGTCGATCGCGACGACGCTGATCCACCACCCGTACCAGCCGCCCGCGGGCTTCGAGGCGCCGCAGCCCGGC
>JAURVW010000415.1 GCA_030655275.1 Solirubrobacteraceae bacterium | reverse complement strand
CGGTCTACCGCTCGCGCGGCGCGACCTTCGTCGTGATCTTGGCCGACACGTCAGCTGCCGATGCGCGCTCGATCGCCGAGCGGGCCCGCCTGGCGGTCTCGTCGGAACCGATCGGCGGGATCATCGTCACCGTCTCCGTCGGCGTGGCGACCGCGCCCGCCGGCGAACTCCTCGATTACGACGCCGTGTACGCGGCGGCTGCCGCGCGGCTCGACGCCGCGAAGCGCGCCGGCTACGACCGGACGGTCGGCGAGGACGACGAGCGCGCGCCCGAGCTCGGGCTCATCGCCGCCTGAGCGACGACGCCGCGGCGCCTCGGCGGGCGGTTCCACGTGGGCTGCTGCCAGTCCGGGCGATCAGCGCGAGCGGCCGCGCCGACGAGCGAGTGGTCCTGGCGGGGCGTGAACGCTGACTGCATGGCCGATGACGCTTCGGTGGCGCCAGTGATGTCGTCGACGTCGGCGATCCGGGCGCCGCGCTGGGTCGCGAAGAGCACGAGCACGCCGCCGAGGAGCACGAAGTCCTTGAGGATGTACTGGCCGAGGAGGCTCGGCAGATGGTGCGGGCCCGAGAAGAGCTCGCCCGGCAACAGGACGATCGGCGAGAGGATCGCGAACATCTCGAAGGCGAGGAACCAGACCGCGACCCGCATGAAGCGGTTGGCGATGAGGCAGAGGCCGACGCCGACCTCGGCGATGGCCACGGCGAGCAGGGCCGGTCCGGCGGGGACGAGCCCGAAGGTGAGCTTCGTCATGACGGCGGTGGCGACGTCCTGGGCGGGGGAGAGGTCGGGGAAGAACTTCAGGGCCCCGAAGAGGATGAAGACGAAGGCGAGGGCGACGCGGAGGACCGAGACGCTGTGGCGCACGGCGAAGGTGTGCATCCCGGCGTCGATCTGCTCGATGAGCGCGGTGGTTCGGGTGAAGACTGGGACTGACATGGCGGCGGGTGAGCCTTTCCCGGACTGCGTGTCCGGCTGCGGCGATTCGTTGGTGATGGCGCTGGGCGAACGTATCCCTCGAACGGCCCGGTGTCGCGGCCGTTCACGGGGTGTTGCGTGGCCGTTCACCGTGCGTTACGCGCAGGGTTATGAACCCGGAAGGGGATTTCGGGGCTCGGGCGGAACGATCATTCCGGTGGATGCTGGTCCCCGGCGCTTGCCGCGCGCCCCGCAGGCCGCCAAGATGCGCCGCATGAGTGGTGACGCGCCGGAGACGAAGAAACGGAAGAAGTCGAAGAAGGGCGGGCCAGGCGCCGACGCCGGCCGCGTCGACGGGGCCGGATCGACCGAACTGCCGCCGCTCACCGCCGAGCGCGTCGACTGGGGCGACGCGATCGCCCGCGAGCAGGTCGACCGCAGCGCGCACGCCGAATGGACGGCGCCCCCGGCTCGGCAGGATCCGGTCGCGATCCTCAAGGCCGAGTCGGCGACCCGCATCGCGTCACTCGTCCCGATCCGCCACGGCCGGATGCTCGAGACGCCGTTCACCTTCTTCCGCGGCGCCGCGGCGATCATGGCCGCCGACCTCGCGCCGCTGCCCACGAGCCGCCTCTACGCGCAGAGCTCCGGCGATGCGCATCTCCTGAACTTCGGCGTGTTCGCCGCGCCGGACCGCCGCCTGGTGTTCGACCTCAACGACTTCGACCAGACGCTCCCGGCGCCGATCGAGTGGGATCTCAAGCGGCTCGCCGCGAGCTGCGTGATCGCCGCCCGCGACGTCGACGCGTCCGAGGACGAGGCCCGCACCGTCGCCCACGCGGCGATCGAGGCCTACCGCGTGTCGATGTGGCGGTACGCGTCGATGCGGCACCTGGACGTGTTCTACGACCGCGTCGAGATCGACGACGAGCTGTCGCTGCTGTCGTCCCGGGCCGACAAGAAGACGGCCTCGCGCGTGCGGAAGGACCTGGCGAAGGCCGAGGGGCGCACGAGCCTCGGGTCGCTCGAGCAGTTCGCCGAGCGCCAGCCCGACGGCTCCTTCCTCCTGCACGAGTCGCCCCCGCTCGTCGAGCGGCTCGACGCGGAGCTCTCCCCCGAGATCCGGTCGCTGATCGCGGACGACTTCGACCACTACACGCGCACGCTCGATCCAGAGAAGGCGACCGTGATGCACCGCTACCGCTTCCAGGACGCCGCGCGGAAGGTGGTCGGCGTGGGCTCCGTCGGGATCGAGGCGTACATCCTCCTCTTCGCCGGCGACCGCGACGACGACCCACTCTTCCTGCAGCTCAAGGAGGTGCGCGAGTCGGTGCTGGCGCCCTACGCGGGGCCGAGCATCTATGAGCATCAGGGCGAACGTGTGGTGCGCGGCCAGAAGCTCATGCAGACCAGCGGCGACGCGTTCCTCGGCTGGTTGAAGCACCCGACCGGCGACGGACCCGATTACTACATGCGTCAGCTGCGCGACAAGAAGGGCTCGATCAAGATCGAGCGCATCACGCAGGACGGGCTCACGCTCTACGCCGCGGAGTGCGGGGCCGTGCTCGCCCGCGCGCACGCCCGCTCGGGAGACTCCGCGCAGATGGCCGGCTACCTGGGGACCGGCAGCGAGTTCGCCGACGCCGTCACCGAGTTCGCCGTCGCCTACGCCGACCAGAACCAGGCCGACCACGAGGCGTTCCTGCAGGCCGAGGCCGACGGCCGCATCGAGGTGCAGCGCGGGCTCTGAGCGGGCGGCCGCGAGGGACGGTGTCACGATGGGGTGGTGCATGCCTCTCGCCGCTCCGCCGTGCCGCCGTTCGCGGTGATGGACATCCTCGGCGCGGTCGCGGGGCGCCGCGCGGCCGGC
>JAURVW010000414.1 GCA_030655275.1 Solirubrobacteraceae bacterium | reverse complement strand
CACCGACGCGCTCCAGGCCGACGAGCGTCGCGCGCGCCTCGCCGAGCAGGCCGAACAGGTCTGACGACCGCGGCGGCTGTGTACCGCCGCTCAGCCGATGATCGCGTCGCGGTTCGCCATCGCGACGCACCAGCCGCCGAGCATCAGGACCACGACCGCGGAGACCGGGACGGCCACCAGCCTGGCGACGCCGGGTGCGGCGGGCAGCATGGCAACGTCGGTCCGCGGGGAACCCGTTCGCCTGACCAGCAGGACGAGTCCGCCGATCACGAGGGCCGTTGCCACGAGGACCCAGAACGGGTTGTAGTGCAGGAACGCGGCGTCGCCGGAGGTTGCCAGGCGAAACGCGCGGGATGCCCCGCAGAACGGGCAGGGCACGCCGGTCGCCTCCGCGAGCGGGCACAGCAGACGCGGAGCGCCCTCGTCGCCGAGGCCGGCAGCGTTGCTCGCCACACCTGCGACGAACGGCGTGGTGCCGACGCCGACCAGCCAAGCTCCCGTCGAGGCCCCGCGGAGCATCAGTAGCCGTACTCGTCGGCGGCGTAGAGCACGGCGAAGCCGATCACGTAGACGAGCACCAGGACGACCGTCAGCACGAGACCGATGATCCCGAGGATCTTGCCGGCCTTGGCCATCGCCGCGCCCTCGAGCCCCGGGGTGCGGGCGATCTCGGCATTCGCCTGCCCGGCGAAGTAGATCGCGAGGATCGAGCACAGGACGGGGCACAGCGCGAGCCCGAGGATGCCCATCACGAGCGCGACGGTCGCGTTGGAGCTCGTCGGGCGGGCGACGGGATAGACGTACTGGGGCTGCGCGCCGTAGGGCGGTTGGTCGCCGTATGGCGGTTGTTCGCCGTAGGGCGGTTGCGCACCGTATGGCGGTTGGTCTCCGTAGGGCGGTTGCGTGCCGTATGGCGGCTGGTCACCGAAGGGCGGTTGCGTGCCGTGGGGCTGCTGGGCGGCGTACGGCTGCGTTGCCGTGTCGTCGTGCGGCGCCCGCGGTGGGTCGGGTGGAACGTGGGTCATGAGGGTGTGGTCTCCGGCGGCGGCGGGCTAGGAGCCGGACGTGGCGAAGCCGACGCCGAGGACGGCGACGAGCACGATCACGACGAGCGCCGCGAGGACGAGCCCGATAATCCCGAGGACGTATCCGGCCTGCGCCTGTCCCGCGCCCTCGAGCCCCGGGGT
>JAURVW010000412.1 GCA_030655275.1 Solirubrobacteraceae bacterium | reverse complement strand
CGATGGCCGAAGCGATGACGAGCTTCAAGCCCTTCGGCCAGATGCCCGACGGCCGCGCGGTGCACGAGCACACGCTCGACAACGGCCGCGGCTTGGTGCTGCGCGCGATCAACCACGGCGGCATCGTCACCGCGATCGAATGCCCGGACCGCGATGGACGGAGCAGCAACGTCGTGCTCGGCTTCGACAACCTCGCCGACTACCTCGAGCGCAATCCGAACTTCGGCACGCTGGTCGGCCGTTTCGGCAACCGCATCGCCGGCGGGCGCTTCACGCTGGAGGGCGTTGCGCATCAGCTGGTCTTGAACGACGGCGGCAGCGACTTCGCGAATTCGCTGCACGGCGGCCCGGGCGGCTTCGGCAAGCGCTGGTGGGCGATCGAACCGTTGCCGCCGCAAGCGGACGGCAGCGTCGCGCTCGAACTGAGCTTGACGAGCGACGACGGCGACGAGCACTACCCCGGCCGGCTCGACGTGACGGTGCGCTACACGCTGACGGCGGCGAACGAGTGGCGCATCGACTATCGAGCGACGACGAGCCGCGCGACCATCGTCAACCTCACGCACCACGGCTACTACAACCTCGCCGGCGCCGGCAGCGCGCTCGATCATGAGCTCACCTTGAACGCGAGCAAGTTCCTGCCCGTCGATGCGAAGCTGATCCCGACCGGCATCGAGCCCGTCGACGGCAGCGCGTTCGATTTCCGTACGCCGACACGCATCGCCGAGCGCATCCGCAGCGGTACGGCGCAGCTGATGACGGCGCGCGGCTACGACCACTGCTTCGTGCTCGACCGTGGCGAAGAGAGCGGCCTGGTGCACGCCGCGCGCCTCGTCGATCGCACGAGCGGCCGCGTGATGGACGTCTCGACCACCGAGCCCGGCGTGCAGTTCTATTCCGGCAACTTTCTGGACGGCCGTTTGCGCGGCGCGCAAGGCCACGCCTACCGACAAGGCGACGGCGTGTGCCTCGAGACGCAGCACTTCCCCGACAGCCCGAACCGACCCGAGTTCCCGTCCACCGTGCTGCGGCCCGGCGAGACCTTCCAGAGCACGACCGTGCACCGATTCAGCACCGACTGAACCCCACCCCACGAGGAGACAAGACCCATGAACACCAACCGTCGTACCGTCATCGCGGCGCTCATCGCCGCCGGCCTGCCGATCCCCGCCGCGTTCGCGCAAGGCAAACCCATCGTGCTCGGCTTCTCGCAGGTCGGCGCCGAAAGCGAATGGCGCACCGCGAACACCGAGTCGATCAAGTCATCGGCGAAGGACGCTGGCATCGACCTGAAGTTCTCCGATGCGCAGCAGAAGCAGGAGAACCAGATCAAGGCGATCCGCGCCTTCATCGCGCAGAAGGTCGACGTGATCGCGTTCTCGCCGGTCGTCGAAAGCGGCTGGGGAACGGTGCTGCGCGAGGCCAAGGCGGCGAAGATCCCGGTGATCCTCTCGGACCGCGCCGTCAACGAAAAGGACGACTCGCTCTGGGTCACC
>JAURVW010000411.1 GCA_030655275.1 Solirubrobacteraceae bacterium | reverse complement strand
AGTTGGACAAATTTGGTTAGCTACCCACTCAGTACCCTTGATTGCGCACTTGCTGGCCGTCGAGCCCGATTGTTTGGTTTTTGCTGAGGACGGAAAGTTTATTAAAGCTGGGCGAACACCTGCGCGTGTTTTAGAAAGTTTAATGGGGGGGCAGCAGGGAGCTGGCGATCTTCAGGCGTTGCTATCTCTTCCTGCGCAGTTCGCGGTCACCCGATTTCTCGCCGAATGCCTTTTAGAGCCCACAGTTGTAGGTCCAGATACGCGCGATCCCCAAACAAATCAGATCCTTCAGGCGTTAGCGAAGTTGGCGCTCGAACGTGCCCGACCGATTCGCGTGGTTGATCTTGGGGCAGGGGTGGGCCGTCTTCTCGCAAGCTTACGTGCTTCAGTTGGCGGTGAGGACTTGATAGATTTCTGTGACTATCACGCTGTCGAGCCAAATTCGGCTAACCATATCGCGCTTGAAAGAGAGATCCTGCATTCCTACGCTAACAATGAACGCCGTATTTTTCGCGATGAGCATGAACTGTGCACCCACTTAGATACTAAATCGGTCGACTGCATAGTCATGTGTAATGTGTTCCACGAGATTTCTCCTGACGAGTGGCCATCTCTCTTCCTAGCAGATGGTGCACTGATGAGTTGTTTGTCCGATGATGGGTTCCTGCTAATTGTCGAAGATTACGGACTTCCCATTGGCGAGCGCGCACATCGTTTCGGATTCTTATTGCTTGACGAACCTGAGTTTGCACGGCTCTTCGATGTAAAGGAGGCAGACAGGACGTCGCTTCGTTTTGTTCGGACCAGCGCACCAGATGAGAAGTATTCCAAAAGATTGGTCGCACATCTTGTTCACAAATCATGTGCGACCCGAGTGACTTCTGCTACGCGTTGCATAGCAATCAAATCGCTCAACGATCGATCAAGAAAGTTTATTACGGACTGTATGCAAAGTCCTCTAAATAGTGAAGATGCGAGTAGCGGGCGAGCTTATGCCAAGAACGCTCAACTA
>JAURVW010000402.1 GCA_030655275.1 Solirubrobacteraceae bacterium | reverse complement strand
GATGTCGTGCGTGACGAAGACGATGCTGTGGCGGCTCGCCTCCCAGATGCGCAGAAGCTCGCGGCCCATGACGATCTTGGTCTGGTAGTCGAGCGCCCCGAAGGGCTCGTCCATCAGGTAGATGTCGGGCTCGAAGGCGAGCAGGCGGGCGAGCGAAACACGGTGGCGCATGCCGCCCGACAGAGCCGAGGGATAATGGTTTTCATAGCCCTGCAGGCGCACGAGCTCGATCAGCGAGGCGATGCGGGCCGCATGTTTCTCCTTCGGCAGGCCCGACAATTCGCAGCCGACCGCGATGTTGCTCGTCACGGTCGCCCA
Organism: Solirubrobacteraceae bacterium; assembly: GCA_030655275.1. Taxonomy (GTDB): domain Bacteria; phylum Actinomycetota; class Thermoleophilia; order Solirubrobacterales; family Solirubrobacteraceae; genus JAGIBJ01. The sequence goes on along the minus strand of JAURVW010000402.1, from coordinate 1,951 downwards.
GGGCAGCAGCGTGTCGCGCTGGAACATGAAGCCGATTCGGGGCTTGGGCGCATCGACGCCGGGGCTCGCGACCCGGATGGTGCCGGAACGGGCCGGCACAAGGCCCGACACGACCTTGAGCAGCGTGGACTTGCCGCAGCCGCTCGGCCCCACGATGGCGACGAACTCGCCCTCCGCGACATCGAGCGACAGATCCACGATGGCGGGAATGTCGTCGTTGAACACGACCGTGAGATTCGCGATCGACAGGGTGGCGGAAGCCTCCTGCGCCGAAGCCTCCTGCGCCGAAGCCTCTTGCGCCGAAGCCTGTTGCGCCACGTCTTGCATCGTCGCGACCGTCATGCGCGCCACCTCGTCAGGCGGCGCGAGACGAGCGCCACGATATTGTTGGCCACCATCGCGATGGCGATCAGCACGACAATGCCGGTGAAGACGCCCGTGGTGTCGAGCTGGCCGGCGGAGCGCTCGATATACCAGCCGAGCCCCCGGCTCGAACCGATGAGCTCGCCCACCAGCGCGCCGATGAGCGCAAGCCCGACGCTGATGCGGAACGACGCCATGATCCAGCTCAGGATGGCGGGAAGCAGCACGCGCTTGACGATGTAGCGGTCGCTCGCCCCCATGGTGCGCATGAGGTCGATGGGCTCGCGATCAAGCGCGCGCACGCCCTCCACGACATTGAGCACGAAGACGAAGACCACCATCGAGAAGGACATCATCACCTTGGCGGGAAGGCCGATGCCGAACCAGAGGATGAACAGCGGCGCGAGCGCGACGCGCGGCAGGCTGTAGAGGCCCATGAACAAGGGCTCGGCGACCTGCGCGGCGCGCGTGTAGCGCGCCATCAGGAGCCCGAGCGAGACGCCCACGACGGAGCCGAGCGCAAGGCCGAGCCCCGCTTCCGTCAGGGTCGCGGACATGTGCCAGGTGAGGTCGCCACGTTTGGCGAGATACCAGAGGCGCTCGGCGATCAGGCTCGGGCGGCTCGACCAGAACGGATCGAACACATAGGCGCCGAGGATCTCCCAGACCAGCAGGGTGGCGGCGAGAAACAGCGTCTGGTGAAAGAGCAGCGCGCTGAACAGGCCCCCGAGGGACCAGCGCGCCGGCCGCACCCGTGGGGCCGCGGAAATGCTGTCGACCATGAAGGCTCACTCCGGGACTGGTTCACGGCTGCGGCAGATAGCTCAGGGCTGACACCTGCTCGTAGGAGGCCGGCACGAGCGTCGGGTCGCTCACCTTCAGCATGCCCTGCATGAGCTTGTAGCCGGCGGGATCCATCCGGCCGTCGGCGGAGAGAAGGCGCGGCGCCTCGTCGGCCAGGACCGCCCGGAGCTTTGGGGCGAGCGCGGGATACATTTCGGCGAGCGCGGCCTCGACGGCGGGGCGGTTGACCCGCACCATGGCCTCGGCCTTGACCACCGCCCGCGCCAAGGCGCGCGCCGTCGCCTCGTTGGGCTTGATCCATTTCTCCAGCGCCAGCAGGCCGAGCGCCGGATATTGCAGGTTGCGGTAATCCTGCACGAGCTTGAATTTTTCGGGCTCCGCCAGAGCCGCCTGCACGTCGGGCGTGGTGAGCATGCCGGCCGCGACCGACCCGGTCTCGATGGCGGCGCGCATCGGGCCGCCGGTGCCGACGCCCGTGATCTCGACGTCGCGATCGGGATTCATGCCCGCCTGTTCGAGAAAATAGCGCAGCGTGTTGTCGGTGAGGCTGCCGGCCGTGGTGATGCCGATGCGCTTGCCCTGCAGGCTTTTCAGATCGGTGGCGGGCGATTTCGTCAGCGCCACGAGGCCGTAGCCGTGAAATTCCGTCAACGCCACGAGGACGACGCCGCCCTGCCCGCGGGCGCGCAGGCGCACCGCGTGATCGGCGGCGCAGATGCAGGCTTCCACGCTGCCGGAGGCGAGCGCCTGAACGGCCGGGGCGCCGCCGCGGAAATCGACGATG
>JAURVW010000398.1 GCA_030655275.1 Solirubrobacteraceae bacterium | reverse complement strand
GGACCAATGCCTGAGAACATTCACCGCACCTCAGCACTTGTCGTGATTGACTTCGTGGGATGGCCGGATGGGAAGGCTGACCCCGTTGATCTGAACGAGGATCAGATCGCCACCCTCAAGGCTCGCAACGGGTTTCAGGGCAACGCCGGCCAAGGTTTGAAAGAGTACGTCGAAAATCTGGAAAGGCGCTACGGCAAAGGGACGCCGTCACCCAAGAAGCCCGCCTAAGATTTCACCGCCTTCATGTTGGAGTCCACTTTGGTCCGCGCTTGTTGGACGAAGTGTTGTCCAGCATCTCCGCAACTAGAGCGAAATCGGGTGTAGCCGAGAACACAAATCGCTCTGCGAAGGCGACTTGCAGAGAGTTGAAATTCCTGACGTTTGATGCGTCCATGGGCATGAGAGCGCCTTCGTTGAGTGCTTTTGCTATGCAACCCACTCCAGCTTCATCTTTTAGTGCCTTCAAGCGGGATGGCGCGAATCGCATGAAGAAGTCGCGCTGCTCCCCCGCTCGTTTTATGTTTGCGACATGCGTTGGACATAGTAGCGTCAGCCCTCGAGTCGTCGAAAGCGGAAAGTGAATCTCGATGCCCTCCACCGCCAAGCCTAAGTTGCTCCAGGGTCCTTCGCGCTTGTTTCGGTTCTGTAGAGCGACAGGACTGTCGCCAATGTAGAAAGGGTCCTCCGTGCTGGTCGACACAAGCATCCAACCCTTGTTTAGAAAATGCGCAGAGTAGTCATCAACACTCTGCCGCACCATGCCGGAAAACTGCTCGTTCAGAGCGTTCTGATCCTTCAATGCTTCCAAAAAATGCTCGATGTCCGGTGCGAGCTTTTCACCACCTAAGCGGTCTATAAGGAGCGACGAGAGGGCGACCAGTCGTTCCTTTGCTGCTCGGGTGCGAGTCATCTGAACCGCTAAAAAGGCGCTCATGATCGCCTGCTCACCTTCGCTCAGCGCCAAGGAATCTAACTGGAGGATCTTTTCTATGACAGGACCAGCGGCCGTCTCTACGGTGCCGAGATAGTCCTCTACGGTTTTAGTACCGTCGCCGCTGTCCCAGTCATAGAAATAGTTTTCGCTTGCCACGTCCCTGACTGCCGCCTTCCACGTCCGCCTCGTTTGCTTGTCATAAACGTGAACTTGTTCATTTTTCCCAAACGCAAAGTTCCGTAGCAAGACCTGCGGGACGTAGTGCTGCTTCTTTGGCGTACCATTCATTTCGGGCCGATCAACGATTTTTTCGTCAATCGTAGGCCATAGTTGGCGGCATCGCACCCCGCGTCTTTTCTGAAAACTTTATGCCCCGT
>JAURVW010000387.1 GCA_030655275.1 Solirubrobacteraceae bacterium | reverse complement strand
CCGGGGCGATCAACGGCGCGAGTGGCCGCGATCTCGGGATCCGCGCGCGTGCGTTGTCGGACGAGGTCGTCGCCCGTTGGGCCTCGCTCCAGCGCTCCGACGGTCGCTTTCCCGATCCCATCTACGGCAGCGGCGGCGACTACGGCACCGCGATGCTCGGCTACGCGATGCTGCGCCGCGGCGTGCAGCGCTCCGATCGGGCGCTGATCCAAGGCGGCCTCGACGCGCTCGTCGCGCAGGTCAAGACCCCGGCCGGCGGCGCTTTCGAGCTGCTCATCCTCGCGCGGGCCTACCGCTGGGCCGCGGGCGAGCTGCCGGTGGACCCGATCGCCGCGCCGCTCTGGGCGCAGGCCGGACCGCTCATCGCCGCCGACCTCTCGAGGCGGGGTGCGCCGACGGCCCCGGTCACGGCCAAGTGTTACGCCGATTCGCGCTGCTACAACAACCTCAAACTCGTCAGCAGCCTGGGAGCCGTGGAGCTCTCCGGCACCGGCCTCACGGCATCGTCGCCGTCGGCCCTGCTCGCCGACCCGGGCCTCGTGGACCGCGTGCTGCACCGTCTCGGGTCGCGGGTGCCGAAGGAGGTCGGCGACGACGTGAGCCGCATCGGCGCCGCGCCGATCGTCGACGGCGGCGTGCTGAGCGACCCGCCGCGCAACCCGCTGGCCTACCACGCGCTCTCGACCATGATGCTGGGCGAGCTCATCGCCGCCCTCGGCGACGAAACTCCCGACGCGGCCCGGGAGGCCTTCGACCGCACCGCCCAGGCGCTCCTCGCGCTGGCCGCGCCCGACGGCGACCTCACGTGGTTCGGCCGAGGCCAGGGGCAGGTCTGGGTGCCCGCCGTGGTCGCCGATGCGGCGGCGCAGGCGGCGCAGCGCACCACCTCGGCCGTCGATCGCGGTCGCTTCCTCGCGCTCGCCGACGCCTCGCTCACGCGGCTGCGCACCCTCTACGGCGTGGGGGCCAGCGGGCTGCCGCTCGTGCCCGGCGCCATCGACGGTCCGACCCTCTCGGCCCGCCAGGTCGACCCGTACGCCACCACCCGCGGTTACAACGGTCTGGCGGTCGACGCCCTCGATCGGGCCGCGGCCACGCTCGAGACGATCGACGCCGCCGCGACGCGCGTACCCGCGACCCGTAGTGGCGTGGTGCGGTCGCCGTCGCAGGCAGGCGTGGCGACGATCACCCGCGGACCGCTCTGGCTGGCGATCGCGGGCAAGTCGGGTGCCGCCGAGGACGCCCGCTACGGCTCCGGGATCCTGGCCCTGCAGCGACGCGACGATGCCGGCAACTGGGCCTCGATCCTGCCCGGACGGCCGTACACGCCGCAGGTCGTGGGAACGATCGGGATCCGCACCGGCGGCCGGACGCTCGTGCCGAGTGGCGCAGTTCGCGCCGTGCCGGGAGCGACGGCCGCGGTCGGCGTGCTCGGGGGTTGGGCTCGCCCCGGTGGCTCGAAGACGGTCGACCCGGGCACGAGCTGGCGCTGGTCGGTCACCGACGCGCGCACCGTCGAGCTGCGCTTCCGGGTCAAGGCCGCGCGGACGGTCGTCGCGACTGGGCTGGTGGGCGACGGCGCGACCTTCCAAAAGGTGCCCTTCGGTTTCGTCGTGACCTCGCCCGACGGCACCGCGCTGCAGTACAGCTTCGGCGTCCTCGAGCGCCGCCTCGGACTCGAGCGCTCGGTGCGCGAAGGGGTCGGGTCCGCGTACGACGCACGCGTCGACTTCGCGCAGGCCGTCGCGCGGGTCCGCAAGGGCGAGCACGTGGTGCTCAAGATTCGGGTGCAGACGCCGCCCGTGTCGCCCGGCACCGGCGGCTGAGCCGGCGGGCCTTGGTTCGACGGGGACTTCGGCGGTTTGAAGGCGGGAGTCAGCGGGGTCCGCGGCGACGCCGTTGTTTGCTGTTTGGGTGGTCGGCGGGCCGCTGCACGGTGGGCGGGGGTTGGGTCGAAGCGTTTGAGGGTCGGCCGTCTCCGAGGGAGGCGGCGGGCCTGCGCTGGCTGGTGGGGTCTGCCTGGTTGTGGGGTCGGCGGGCCTTGGTGGGGCGCCGTTATGTCGGGTTGGTGACGACTGCGGGTTTGCACGGACGGGGTTCGCGTAAACCTGTAGTGGTTGGTGGGTTGGGCCTGGTTGCGGGGTTGGCGGGCCTCGCTGGGGCGCCCTGAACCCTCCATGTCGGGTTGCAGGGAAGGGAGCAGGTTGGCACTGACCGCTCTAGCACCAACCTGCACCCATTTATTTGGTGCATCGCCCGGCGCCCGCTGACGCCGTAGCGAGCGTCGAGTCCCGTCGCCAAACATCGCCCGGCGCCCCGCGGCGCCGTAGCGAGCGCCGACTTCCGCCGCCAGCCAGTGCCTCCCGCCCGCCGCCCTCGCCGGCGGAAAGCCCGTCGACGCCACCAGCAACCCGTCCCCACGCCCAAGGCGACTCAGTCACCGCCACGTCTTGCAAGCCCGCAAACCTCGCGGCCAGCGCTGAGTCCCGCCTCCAAGTCAGCTCTGTGGTCCATGGAGTGGACGCGCGTCGCAGCGACGCTCAAGGTCGGGGCGTAGCGGCCCGATTCACCGGGCATGCTGATGCAGCCCGAGACCGACGAGGCCGGAAAGCCGGCAGAGCCGACGTGGGCGGTCGTCGTACCGCGCACCCTGGCCACCGCAGCTGCCGGTCCGGATGAGTCGTCGCCCGTGCCTGCGGGTCACGACGAGCACGCCGGACGAGGGCTTCAGGGTCGGGTCGACCTGGCCGTCATGTGGGCCACACTCGCGCTGCAGCAGCCGTCGCTCGAACCGAACGCGCGACCGCCGCTCGGCTACTCGATCCGCCCCGACGGCGCGTATCAGGATGCGCTCCTCACCGAGCGAGCGCTGGAGGCGCTCGGTGCCCTCATCGATGAGGGGGAACCGTCGTTGGGGTCGGTGACGAACGGCGCGTCGATGACGAACGGGACGGCGACGTCGGATGGACGCGCGGAGGCGGTGCTGCCGTCGTTGTACGCGCTGCGGGCCGAACTCGAGACGGGCTGGGGTCAGTTCGACCGCGCCGCCGAGGACCTCCGCGTCGCGATCGCCCTGCTGGAGGAGCGATCGGGTGAGCCGGACATCGACACGTGGGCACGCGAGCTGCGGCACCAGTTGGACGCGACCCTCGACGTCGATCTGCCGCGACTCGGGCGCAAGGGTCGCAAGCAGCTCGACGAGGCCGTCGAACGCATGAGTCGCTCCTTCGCCGGCGCATTCTCTCCGACGCCTCCCGAGCTCCTCCTCTTCGAACACGACGCGCTTCCGGTGCCCCTGCATCCGCGGGTGCGTGAGGCCGATGGGCAGATTCGCGCGATCGGCCTCAAGCACCTGGCCTGGGTCGAGGACCTCGCGCACGGCCGCAGCACGGGTCGGCGGTCGATGGTCGGCGCGTGGCACGACGCCGGCGGCACGACCGTCTTCGTCGCGATGGCGGCGCCGGGCTCCTGGCGGAACTCCGCGACCACGCTGCTCTCG
>JAURVW010000380.1 GCA_030655275.1 Solirubrobacteraceae bacterium | reverse complement strand
ATGGAAATGACGGAGAAGCGGTTCGGCTGCGTCGGCATCTGCACGATCTCGGCCTCCTCCACTTCGCGACCCTTGCCCCACAGCGGGCCGGTGCGCTTCTTCGGCGCCGACGACGGGTTCGCCGGACGTGCCGGGCCGCGGCCGGAGGACGACGACCGATCGGCGCGAGGCTTGCGGCGGGGCAGCGATACGTCCGGCACGCGGGCGTAGTCGGCGAGCAGCCCGACGCTGCGCGCCACGAGCGCGATGAAGAAGGCAGCCACGAGGACGGTGAGCAGCCGCACCCAGTCGCGATCGGCGAGGTCGTTGACGATCTCGAGCGCGACGATCACGGCGCCGACCATCCAGGCCTTGAGCCACGGGAAGAAGAACGAGACGTTCGGTCGCTCGGCGATGAACAGCAGGACCATCGTGAGTTCGACCAGCGCGAGATCGAGGATGAGCGTCGGGCGCCCCAAGACGGTCGAGAAGACCACCGCGGCGACGCCGATGATCGCGATCGACGAACCCAGCAGGACGAGATAGGGGCGCCGACCGACCGTGCGCTCGATGTCGGAGCCGAACAACCCGAAGAGGACGGCCGCGAAGATCGCGCCGAGGGTGAAGTCGAGATGCGCCCACGGCCACGTGACGAGGCGCCACACCTCGCCACTGGTGACCGAGTCGGGGTAGAGCCAGAGGTGCGAGTTGACGAAACCGCCGCGGCCCTCGATCGAGAAGACGACGAGCGTCGCCAACCAGACGAGCAGGACGAAGATCGTCGTGGTGACGGGAATGTCACCGATCCGGAACCAAGGCTCGTTCCTATCGCTGTCGGTCCCGCTGAAGCGCACGACCCCAGGGTACCGCCGCGACGGGGCGCCGACCGCAGGTGTTCATCAGCGCCTCTGCCCGGGACCCCAAACTCGACGGTATGGCGCGACGACCCTAACCTGGCGTCTCGTGACCGAACGCCGGGAGCAATCAGCACAGGAACGCAGCGGCTGGGCTCCCATGCGGTTCTCAGGGTTTCGCGCGCTGTGGCTCGCCCAGTTCACGAGCAACGTCGGCTCGTGGATGCAGACGGTTGCGGCGCAGTGGCTCATGGTGTCGCTCACGTCCTCGACCGTCCTCCTCAGCGCGATCCCCGCGGCGGCGAGTCTGCCGGTGTTGCTGTTGGCCGTGCCGGCGGGCGTGCTGGGCGACATCGTCGACCGTCGCCGCCTGATCTTCGGCGCGCAGCTCGCCATGCTGCTGGCTGCCGTCGCCCTGGGCGTCTTCGCCGCTGCCGGGTGGCTCACGCCGTGGCTGCTGCTCGCGCTGCTCTTCGCGATCGGCTGCGGCGGAGCACTGAGCGCGCCGACCTGGCAGACCCTGCAGCCCGAGCTCGTGCCGCCGGAGAACCGGTCGCAGGCGATCGCCCTCGGCTCGGTCAACCAGAACCTCGCGCGTGCCGTGGGCCCGGCGATCGGCGGCGCGCTGCTGGCGGCCACGAGCGCATCGATCGTGTTCGCGGCCAACGCCGCCTCGTTCCTCGCCGTCCTCGCGGCGGTCGCGCTCATCACGGTGCCACCCCGGATCGCGGCCTCGCAGCCCCGAGAACATGCCGTCGCGGCCGCACGCGCGGGCGGCCGGTTCGTCCTGAACGCTCCGGACCTCCTTGCCCTGCTCATGCGGTCGGTGGCGTTCGTGTTCTTCGCGGGCGCGATCTGGGCGTTGCTCCCACTCGTCGCCCGTGGCCAGCTCGGCCTCGGCTCCGCCGGTTACGGCGGCCTGCTCGCCTGCGTGGGCGTCGGCGCCATCGGCGCGGCGACCTATGGCCCCGTGATCAAGCGACGGTTCGCCGGCCGGGTGATCTACGCGGCCTCCTGCCTCGTCATCGGCGTGGCAGCCGTCGTGCTCGGGACGACCACGGAGGTGGCCGTCGCCGTGGTGGCGCTCGTCGCCGCAGGCGCCGCCTGGATCATGGGCATCGGCCTCCTCGGCGCCGCGTATCAGGGCAGCATGCCCGGGTGGGTCAAGGCCCGCGGCATCTCCTACTACCTGATCGCCTTCCAGGGCTCCAATGCGATCGGCGCGCTCGTCGTGGGCTCGATCGCGCAGGCGTCGTCGGTCAAGACGGCCTTCGCGGTCATCGGCGGCGCGCTGGCGATCGCCGCCGTGGTCACGTGGCGACTTCCGCTGCCGACGGGAGACCACGCCGCGATGCCCGCAGAGCCGCTGCCCCTGCCGGACATCGACACCGACCCGCGGGAAGGTCCGGTCGTGGTCACGGTGCGCTATCGGTTGGCCGCCGGCAACGCGGACGCCTTCCTTGCCGAGACGCGAGCGCTGCGACGGTCGCGGCGGCGGACCGGCGCATCCAGCTGGCGACTCACCCGCAGCGCCGAGGAGCCGGAGCTCTTCACCGAGGAGTTCGTCGTGGGGTCGTGGGAGGAGCACGAGCGCCAACACGCGCGGCTCGAAGCCACCGACGCCGCGCTGCTCGGGCGCCTCGACGCGCTCCTCGCTCCGGGCGAGGTGCGCACCGCGCGCCACGCGTTCGGCGTGCAGCCGCCACGCTGAGCCAGACGCCGCCGGTCGCGCCGACCGGCATGGTGATCGTCGCGGCGTAGACCAGCTCCCTGCGCCGCTCGACGAAAACGCCCGGCACCGCTGGAAACAGCGATACCGGGCGTGAGGATGGCGAGACCGGGACTTGAACCTCAGGCGCTTGGATAACACGCTGTAGAACGGGGTCCGGAAGGTCTCCTCTGAAGGGGACGGAAGGGTGCCCCGGGTTCCCGCGCTCAGACGTTCAGGATCGTTCGCACCGTCTGGTCGTCGATCGTCGCAAACACGATCAGTTTGCCGCCGATGCGTCCCCGCTTGGTGAGCTTCTTTCGCAGGGACGCGGGCACCGTGAACTTGACTCGTGGCGGCTCAGCCTCGGCGGACGCGCTCGCTGTGCCTAGAGGGGTCTCTACGCCGTTGCGCTTGTAGCTCGCGGTGACGGTGATCTGCTTTCCCGCGCAGTCGTGGGTTGAGTACCAAGCGCTGATCGTGCCCTTACGCATCGCCCGGCGTACTAGCTCGACGCCTTCGCGCTGTCCGAACTTGATCCCGTAGGTGCACTTCTGCGGCACTACCGGCGGGGCGATGGTGTCGAGCACGAGCGATTCACTGAGCGCCGTACCGCCGCCCGATGCCGCCGTGCCGACCGCAGAGATTTGGTAGCTCGTAGAGCCGCCGGGCGGGTTGTCGTCGCGAACGCACCACCGGGTGAGTTCGGGGTGGTCGAGCGTCGAGCTACAGGGATAGGCCGGGTTGACCGTCGTACCGATCGGCTGGCCGTTGCGGATGACCTCGAATCGCTCCACCGATCCGAGATCTCCGACCACCCCGAACTTGAAAGAGACGGTGCGCGCGGTTGCGTTGCCTGTGGCCTCGACTTCCAAGCTTGCCGGCGTAGCCGGTGCGGCACTCACGCTGCCGGACATGGCCAGAGATGCGACGAGCGCCCCGAGCAACAGAAGTGGTCTGAGTCGTGCCTGCATGTGTACAAGCGTAACGATGGGCCACGAAACGGTGCGTTTCTTTGCGTTCGGGGCGCTTTGTGAGAGGCCGTCGGGAGACGCGAGCGCAAGACAGGTTGACGAGCGGTGACCTATCCCAAGCGTGTGGCCTTCGGCTCCAGTGGACCCTCGTGCCGCGCTGAGCCACCATTGACGGCCGTCGGAACCGGAACCGGAACCGGCGCGCCGGAAAGAGAAACCCCGCTAATCGCAAACGTGAGCGATTAACGGGGCTTCCGAGGATGGCGAGACCGGGACTTGAACCCGGGACACCACGATTTTCAGTCGTGTGCTCTACCAACTGAGCTATCTCGCCGCGACGGTCGAACCGACCGCGGCGGCACATGCTAGCGAGGAGCGCGGGACGACGGCGTCAAGGTCGCCGTCGACCCTCCTTGGCCTCTCCCGGGCGGTGGCGTCGGGCCGGGCGTCAGGCCGGGCGTCAGGCCCCGATGCCGTGCATGACCTTCCGCCGCGAGCCGACGCCGTCCACGGGCCTCGCGCCAGCTATTCACCATGCGTATACCTTGTGTGTATAGTCCTGCCGCATGGCCGTCGGCACCACCCTTCTCGGGCTCCTCCAGCAGCACCCAGCGCACGGCTACGAGCTCAAGCGCGCGTACGACGAGCGGTTCAGCGCGGGCCGCCCGCTCGCCTACGGGCAGGTCTATTCCACCCTTGCCCGGCTGCTCAAGCACGGGCTCGTGGAGGTCGACGGCGTGGAGAGCGGCGACGGCCCCGAGCGCAAGCGGTATGCGATCACCGAGGACGGCGTCGCGGATGTGGACCGGTGGCTGTCGACCCCGGAGACGCCCGCCCAGCACCTGCAGTCGGTGCTCTACACCAAGCTCGTGCTCGCGCTCGTGACCGGACGCAGCGCGACCCAGTTGCTCGACGTGCAGCGCGAGGCGCACCTGGAGCAGATGCGCGTGCTCACCCGTCGCAAGTCCGGCGGCGATCTCCTGGACCAGCTCGTCTGCGACCACGCCCTCTTCCACCTCGAAGCGGATCTGCGCTGGCTGGAGCTCACCGCCGCCCGCATCGACGACCTGGCCACCGAGGTGACCCGATGACCCCCACCGGCACGATCCTCGAGACGCCCGCCATGCCCCAGACGAACTCCCCGACCGACGGCGCGCTGCTTCGCGCGACCGATCTGCGCAAGCAGTACGGCCCGACCGCCGCGCTCGACGGCGCCTCGTTCTCCGTCGCGCCCGGCGAGATCGTCGCGGTGATGGGCCCGTCCGGCTCGGGCAAGTCGACGCTCCTGCACTGCCTGGCCGGAATCGTCGAGCCCGACTCCGGTTCGATCACGTTCGCCGGGCGCGACGTCACCGGGCTCGGCGACGAGGGGCGCAGCGCTCTGCGCCGCCACGACTTCGGATTCGTCTTCCAGTTCGGTCAGCTCGTGCCCGAACTCACGTGCCTGGAGAACGTCGCCCTGCCGCTTCGGCTCACCGGGACCAAGCGCAAGGTCGCCGAGCGCGCGGCGGCCGACTGGCTCGGTCGCCTCGGGATCGAGGGCCTCGCCGGCAAGCGGCAGGCCGAGGTGTCGGGTGGGCAGGGCCAGCGCGTCGCGATCGCCCGCGCGCTCGTGGCGGCGCCGCGGCTGATCTTCGCTGTCGAGCCGACCGGCGCCCTGGACTCGCTCAACGGCGAGCAGGTGATGGAGCTCCTCACGGGCGCCGCGCGCGACACCGGCGCGGCCGTCGTCCTCGTCACGCACGAGGCGCGCGTGGCGGCCTACGCCGACCGGTCCGTGACCGTCCGCGACGGCCGCGCGACCGACCTGGGTGCCGGCGCATGAGGCGTCGCGCGCACCGGGCGGACCCGTTCGCCGGCCACGGCCGTGACGACGGCACGCCCCGGCCGCGTCGTACCTGGCGACAGGACCTCGGACTCGGGCTCGAGCTCGCCCTCCGCGGCGCCCGCGTGCGCACCGCGCTCACGGCGGTCGGCATG
>JAURVW010000377.1 GCA_030655275.1 Solirubrobacteraceae bacterium | reverse complement strand
CCCGGCCGTCGACCAGGGCCACGAGCGCCCCGGGGTCGACCGCGGCCCAGGGCGTCCCCTCCACGAGCCGGCGGGCGTCGGCCTCGACGGACTCCTGCCCGTCCAGGACGACGGCCGCGAGCTCGGGCGCGCGCGCCGCCTCCGCGATGCGCTCGTAGAGCAGGGCGACCTGCCGGGGTTCGTCGAGCCGTGCAACGCCGACGACCAGGTCGATGAGTGCCCAGGCGAGCACCGATGCGCCGACGTCGGTCGGGAGCCCGTCGCCGATCACGCCGGCGCGGCGATCGCGGTCACCGGCGAAGAGCCGCTCGACGGCGACCGCGCGAAGCTCGTCGAGCGACCCGAAGTAGTAGGTCGTCGAGCCGAGCGGCACGCCCGCGGCCGCGGCGACGGCCCGGTGCGACATGGCCGCGATGCCCTGCGAGAGGGCGACGGACGCCGCCGCCTCGACGATCGCGGCACGCTTCTCCGCCCCGCGCGCCTGTCTCGCCTTCGGTGCGGGGGGCGCCGAGACGGAGGGCGCGTCCGAAGACCCGGTCGCCTCCGAGCCCTGCCGATCGCTCATCCGTGCGCGGCGCTCGTCGTGAACAGGTTGAGCACGACCACGCCGGCCACGATCAGCCCGATGCCCACGAACCGAGGCGCGGTGACGGGGTCGTCGAGGATCGCCATCCCGACGATCGCCGTCCCGACGGCGCCGATCCCGGACCAGATGGCGTAGGCCGTGCCGATCGGCACGTCCTTCAGCGCCCATGTGAGCAACGAGACACTGATTCCGGCGAGAACCAGGAACCCGACGGTCGGCGCCGGCTTCGTGAATCCGTCGGACAGCTTCAGGCAGATCGCGAAACCCACCTCGAAGAACCCGGCGACGATGATCGCGAGCATGGCCATCGCGGTTGCCCCTCTCTCGACCGGATTCGAAACTTGTACGGCCGTACAACTACGGTAGCACGGCCTGCGTGGAGCGGGAACGGACCGACCGCGGATACGCTGCTGCGTGATGTCCAACACGCTCGCCGGCGCCACGTCCCCGTATCTGCAGCAGCACGCAGACAACCCGGTGAACTGGGTGCCCTGGTCGCCTGAGGCACTCGCCCGCGCCGCCGCCGAGGACAAGCCCCTCCTGATCTCCATCGGGTACTCGTCGTGTCACTGGTGCCACGTCATGGCCCGCGAGTCGTTCAGCGACGAGGCCGTCGCGGCGATCATGAACGAGCACTTCGTCTGCGTGAAGGTCGATCGTGAGGAGCGCCCCGACGTCGACGCCATCTACATGGACGCGATGCAGCACCTCAGCGGCCCCGGCGGCTGGCCGCTCAACGTGTTCGCGCTGCCCGACGGCCGCCCGTTCTACGCGGGCTCGTACTTTCCGCCGTCGCCCCGCGGCGATCAGCCCTCGTGGACGATGTTGATCGAGGCCATCGTGCGCCTCTGGCGGGACCGGCGCGAGGAGGCCGAGACCACCGGCGAGCAGATCGTCGAGCGCCTCTCGGGCGCCATCGGGATCGAGTCGGCCTCGGAGGTCCCTGATGAGTCGGTCCTCGAGGACGCCCTCGCCAGCTTGCAGAAGGCGTTCGACAGCGTCAACGGCGGATTCGGTACGGCCCCGAAGTTCCCGCCGTCGACGGTGATCGGACTCCTGCTGCGTCTGCATTCCCTGCCCATGGCGCGCTACACGCTCACGTCGATGGCGAGCGGCGGCATCTTCGACCAGCTCGGCGGCGGCTTCTCGCGGTACGCCGTCGATGCGGCCTGGGCGGTCCCACACTTCGAGAAGATGCTGTTCGACAACGCCCAGCTCGCCGCGCGGTACGTCGAGGCGACCGATGCGACCGGCGACGAGCGCTTCGGCCAGATCGCCGAGCGCACGCTCGACTGGGTGATCCGCGACCTCGGCGACGAGGACGGCGCCTTCGCCAGTGCGCTCGACGCCGACCTCGGCGGCGTGGAAGGCGCCTACTACACGTGGACCGTCGATCAGGTTCGCGAGGTCCTCGGCGACGAGGACGCGCAGGTCGCGATCGACTGGTTCGGCGTCACCGACGCGGGCGATCTCGAAGGTGGCCAGAACGTGCTGCGGGCCCAGGGCGAGGCGCCCGAAGGAGCGCAGGCCGACCGGATCGTGTCGGCGCTCCTCGCCGCGCGGGAGACCCGCGAGCGCCCGTTCCGCGACGGCAAGCGGATCGTGTCGTGGAACGCGCTCACGATCGAGGCGCTCGTGAAGAGCGGCATCTCCCTCGGCCGCGCCGACCATCTCGAGGCCGCCGTGCGCTGCGCCGAGCTGCTCCTCGAGCGCGCCGCCGACCCCCGCGGCGAGGGTCGACTGCTCCGCCTGATCCCCGTCGGCGACAGTGAGGGCGAGCGCGACGCGATCCCGTCCGGTGTGCTCGACGACCACAGCCACACGCTCTCGGCGCTCATCGCGCTCTACGAGGCCACGTTCGAGACCCGCTGGCTCACGGCCGCCCGCACGATCGCTGACGCCTGCCTCACGCAGTTCGCCGATCCCGACGGCGACGGCTTCTTCACCACGGCGCACGACCACGAGCAGCTCATCACCCGTCGCAAGGATCTCGACGACTCCCCGATCCCGTCCGGCGGCGCGACGGCGGCGCTCGCGATGCTGCGGCTCCACGCCCTCACGGGTGAGGACCGGTGGCGGTCGGCAGCCGAGGGCGTCATCAAGCTGACCGTCGGCATCGCCGCGAACTTCCCGCAGAACCTCGCCCAGTTGCTCATCGCGCTCGACCAGTACCTCGCGACCCCGACCGAGATCGCGATCGTCGGCGAGGGCCCGGAGGCCGAGGCGCTCATCGCGGTCGCGCGCGAGCACGCCGATCCGCACGCGGTGATCGCCGCCGGGGCGCCGTCGGGCGACCTCGCCAGCGACGTGCCGCTGCTCGCCGGTCGTGGCCTCGTCGACGACAAGGCCACGGCCTACGTCTGCAGCGGGTTCTCATGCCTGAACCCGGTCACCTC
>JAURVW010000362.1 GCA_030655275.1 Solirubrobacteraceae bacterium | reverse complement strand
CATGTTCAAGAGTAGCCCACCGTCAGCCGTTCGGAACGGTATTTTTAGATCGATTTGGTCCACAGCAAAGCCCGGCAGGAATCAAAGAAAATAACCCTCCGCCCTGCATACCTGCGCAAATTGGCAACAATGTTTGTCCAGCGGACCGCTGTTTGAGAAAAGGGTAAACACCTAGCATCGACTTCACCCAGCGAGCAAAGGATTCAAGCAACAACCCACTCGCGGGAACCCCCTGAAATCAATGCGAGGTGAACACCATGAAAACGTTAAAGATCGCGATGTTTCTGGCACTTGCCGGTGTAGCCGCACAGGCATTTTCGGATGAAGCCCCCACCCATGCGGCCAGCCAGATTCCGGTTGAAAGTTACACTTACGGCATGAAACTCGATATCCAGAAAATCATTACCGTGTCGGATACCGGAGACGAATGCGCACCAGTGCCGAAGCAAATGACCTATGAAGACTCGAAGGGTCAACGCCATATCCTTCAGTACCAGGTAATGGGCACCGGCTGTTCAAACGGTTGAGGGCCGTGCGGACGATGGAGGGTCGACACTCCATGCTTACCGCGAGTCCCTTATCGCCCTGCTGAACCGACGATGTCTTCATCGGATGCCAACAACACCGGTATGTGATCTTTTAAAAATTCCACCCAGGTTTTTATCTTCGCATCCACGAACTTTCGGGACGGGTAGATCGCAAACAAGTTGAATTCCTCGAAGTGATAGTCCGGCAATATCCGCACTAACGTGCCGGCTCTAAGCCCGACAACGGCAGAAGCAATCGGTTGAATACCGATCCCCATCCCGTTCGTTATCGCGACAGTCATCGCATCGGCAGTGTTGACGTGAAACGGGGATATCGGAATGTTCACCGTCTCCACGCCATCCGGCCCCTCGAATGCCCAGTTTTCAACCGGCATGACCGTATTCACGATCCGCAAGCAATCATGTTCGCCCAGCGCCGCTGGAGACTCGGGATAGCCACGTTTCTTCAAGTACGCC
>JAURVW010000341.1 GCA_030655275.1 Solirubrobacteraceae bacterium | reverse complement strand
GCCGCCGCGGTCGGCGCCACCGGCGCGATCGGTGCGACGGGCGCGACCGGCGCCGCCGGGCTGAACGGCGTGCAGGGCGCGACCGGCGCAGCCGGAATCACGGGCGCGACTGGCGTGAAGGGTCTCGACGGCGTGAACGGCACGACCGGCGCCAAGGGCGCCACCGGTGCCACGGGCGCCACCGGTCCGCAGGGCGCGGTCGGCCCGGCGGCCGGCAAGGAGACCAAGATCCCCGTAGGCCTGCTCAGGCTGGAGGGCATCAAGGGCCAGCGCACCGACGGCGCCATGGTCGTGTCCGACATCTCCTGGACGGCCGAGGCCGAGTCGAGCTGGACCAAGGGCGGCGGCGCCTCCGTCGGAAAGGTGGTCCTCGGTGCGCTGTCCTTCACGATGCCGGCCGACTCGACGACCTCCGTCCTGTGGAGCAAGATCGTGAGGGGTCAGAGCATCCCGTCCGGAACCCTGGCACTCACCGCAGACAGCAACGCGGCGCCGTACGCGACGATCGCCCTGTCCACGATGTTCGTCACGAAGATCACGCCTCGCACGGAGGACGGCGTCTCGGTCGAGGAGGTGTCACTCGTCGTGAACGAAGGGCCGACCCCTGCCGCCCCGCCGACCGTGCTGGCCGACGGCCCCGCCCCGACGATGGAGCCGCAGGTCGGGACCATCAAGTTCGGCGACACGCCCGCCGTGCCAATCTCCCTCGTGAGCGCCGGGGTCGGGGCGGAGACGTCGTTCACCAAGGGCGCCGGCCCGTCCGTCGGCAAGCCGAATCCGGACCCGTTCGTCATCCGCAAGGGCGTCGACGCAGCCTCGGCTTCGCTCCGCGCGAGCATCAGCCAGGGCAAGGGATTTGCGAAGGTCGTCATCGACGTCCCGAGCGCGGGCGCCGGTCAGCCCCACATCGTCTACACGCTCGACGACGCCTACGTGACCGAGGTGTCGCTGGACGGCAACGGCGGCTCGATCGAGCAGGTCAAGCTGATCGACAAGGCCCTTCGCATCTCCACCACCTTCGGCACCGGCAGGCCCGTGTTCTCCTGCTGGGACATCCCCAGGGGCGTCGGGAACAACACCGAGACCTGCTGACGCCCCGACCCCGCTACTCGGACGGCAGCAGGAGCGCGGCGACGCCCGAGTCCGGGTCGGCGAAGAGGCCGACGAGGATCTCCTGGACCACCGCGAGCACGTCGGCATCGGGCGCGACGCTCGCGGCGAAGCCCGACAGGTAGAGCAGGTTCTTGAAGAAGAGGACGAGGTCCTTCGGCATCCGGAACCCGTTGCGGGCCAGCACCTGGAGGAGCCGCCCGAGCGTGATGCCGAGCTGGTCGAAGGTGATCTCGCCGCGCTCGCGGCCCTTGATCTTGTCGAGCTCCACCTGCAGCTCGGCGATGAGCTTCTCCTCGTCGGCCTTGTGGTCGATCGCGCCGAACATCCGCATCGCGTCGATCTGGCCCTTGGCGTCGCTCGCGGCCCACGCGGCGAGGTACTTCACGAGTCCGGCCCGCTGCGTGGCGTCGAGGCGGCCGGCGATCCCGAAGTCGACGAGCGAGAAGTTGCCCGTGAGCTCGTCGATGAGCACGTTGCCGGCGTGCAGATCGCCGTGGAACACACCGTGCTTGAGCGTGGCCTCGACGACGCCCTTGATGCCCAGGTGCAGGAGCCGTTCGCCGTCGCGCTCGATCGTCGGATCCAGGCGCGCGTAGGAGACACCCGGCAGGTACTCCATCACGAGCACGCGCTCGGTCACCATGCCCGGGATTGGCCGCGGGGCGAGCATGTGGTCGGCGCCGAGCGCCTCGAGGACGGCGCTGGAGTCGACGAGGTTGGCGGCCTCCAGGCGGAAGTCGAGCTCCTCGAGCGCCAGCTGCGCGAACAGCTCGACGAAGCCGGTGAGGTTGGCCGAGCGAGCGCCGGCGTGGAGCTTCTCGGCGGCGGCCGCGGCCAGGGCGAGCGTCTCGATGTCGGCGCGGAACTTGCCACGCAGGCGGGGGCGGCGCACCTTCACGACCACCTCGGTGCCGTCGACGAGCCGGCCGCGGTGCACCTGGCCGATCGAGCCCGCGGCGAGCGGTTCGTCATCGAGCCACTCGAGCTGCTCGCGCACGTCGCCGTGTTCTCGTTCGATCACCTTCTGCGCCACGCCGGGGCGAAGCGGCGGTGCCTCGTCGCGGCACCAGGCGAACGCCTCGACCCACTCGTCCGGCAGCAGACCGTTCGCGGTCGCGATGAACTGCCCGAGCTTCACGTACGCGGGGCCGCCGGCCTTCACGAGTCGCTGGGCGCGGTCGAGCGTGCCCTGGGTCGCCTGGGGCGCCTCGACCCGCAGGCCGACTGCGGCGGCCGCGGCCGCGAGGAGCTGGAACGGTGCGTCGGGTGCGGCCGCCGTCGCCATCCGCCAGCCGGTCGAGGCGAGCGACGCGATCGTGTCGGTCCACACTCGCGGGGTCGCGAGGCGCTGGGCGTCGCGGGCGACGACCTTGCGCTGCACCTCGGCATCGTTGTGCCAGCGCAGGGCCTGCTCGGTGAGGCCCGGCACCTCGGCGAGTCGGTCGGACTCGCGGATGAGCTTGTCGAGGCGGGGAAGCGGCGGCGGGGTGATCCCGGGACCCGTGAGAGCGTCGGCCATGTGGCGAGGATGCCACACCGGACCTACACAAGTGTAAGTTCAGATAGTGGGACTCGTCACTCCCGGAAACGCTGGGGTTTCCAGAACGAAGCAGTGCCGACGGGTCGGGTCTGCGCGGAGGCCTCTCCTAGGCCCACCCGGTCCGGCCCGGGCAGGCGACGGCACGGCGCGGGTGCTGCTCTGGACACGCCGGTAGCCTCGAACCCGTGACCGACGTACCGATCCGCGGCGACATGATCCGCCTGGGCCAGTTCCTGAAGTTCTCCGGACTCGCGGAGGACGGCGTCCACGCCAAGGAGATCCTGCTCGAGGCGGAGGTCTTCGTGAACGGCGAGCGCGAGAACCGCCGCGGCCGCCAGCTCGTGCCCGGCGACGAGGTCAACGTCGGCGGCCAGAAGCTGCGGGTCGTCAGCGAGGCCTAGTCCGGGCGCCCGCTCCGGCTCAGCACCACTAGGGATTCGCGGTGCGGCGCTCGCCCATCGTGTCGTAGCGACGCATCGCTTCGTCCCAGGTCTCCCGCATCCAGGCGGGGAGTCCGCACGCTTCGACCCCGAACTCGCTGCGATAGAGGTCGTCGAGCTGCCCGAGGTGGACCATCAAGAGGGTCGTCGGCTCGCGTGCCGCCCCGCGTCGGCCACTCCTCGCGGCCTCGTCCACGTCGCGAAGGACGTCTTGGACCCAGCGCTCGCGCTGCTTCAGTGACTCGAAGTCCTCGGCTCGCCCACTGGGCGGCCTCAGCGCGTCGAGGGCTCGCAGCCGCGCCGCCGAAAGGGCGCGGAGGTGCACGACCCTCGGGAACTCCGCCACCGAGGGCTCACCAACCAAAGGGTCCTTGGCAGCCTTCGCGTTGCTCTCCTCGCACAGGGCGACGACACCCTCGGTGTACGACGGCCCGCCCGACTTCGCGACCGCGACCCCGCCGCCGAGCAGGACGGCCGCCGCGACGAGCACCACGGCCGGACTGAACCCGAACCACCGCGGAGCACCGCCGCCGGAGGACATGTCGAGTGCCATGCCACAACC
>JAURVW010000337.1 GCA_030655275.1 Solirubrobacteraceae bacterium | reverse complement strand
CGCGATCGCCGGCGGCGCGAGCGAGTCGATCTTCCAGCCGCAGTGGTCGCCGCGCGGCGAGCTGCATTTCGTCTCCGACCGCACCGGCTGGTGGAACCTCTATCGGCTGCGCGGCACGGGCATCGAGGCGCTGCATCCGATGGACGCCGAGTTCGGCGAGGCGCAATGGGTCTTCGGCATGTCGAGCTATGGTTTCGACGGCGCCGGGCGCATCGTCTGCACGGTCGTCGAGCGCGGCTTCTCGCGGCTCGCGACGCTCGATGGCGACCGCGGAAGCTTCGCGTGGATCGACACGCCGTTCTGCGCGATCGAGGACCTGCGTGTCGGCAGCGACTTCGTCGTCTTCATGGGCGCCACCGCGACCCAGGCCAACGCGGTGATCCGCCTCGACCTGCGCAGCGGCGCACACGCGGTGCTGCGCGCCTCGAGCAGCGCGAGCGTCGACGCGGCGTTCCTCGCGCGCGCCGAAGCCATCACCTTCCCGACCGAAGGCGGGCTCGAAGCGCACGCGTTCTTCTATGCGCCGACGAACCGCGACCACACCGGCCCGTCGGGCGAACAACCGCCGCTGATCGTCATCACGCACGGCGGGCCGACCTCGTCCAGCGACGCGTCATTCAAGTGGTCGATCCAGTACTGGACCAGCCGCGGCTTCGCCGTCGTCGACGTCAACTACGGCGGCAGCAGCGGCTACGGCCGCGCGTACCGCGAACGGCTGAACGGGCAATGGGGCGTGGTCGATGTCGACGACGCGGTCAACGCGGCGCGCTTCCTGGTTGCGCGCGGCGATGTCAACGCCGACCGCGTCGCGATCCGCGGCGGCAGCGCCGGTGGTTACACGACGCTTTGCGCGCTGACCTTCCGCGACTTCTTCAAGGCCGGCGCGAGTCACTACGGCATCGGCGACCTCGAAGCGCTGGTGCAGGACACGCACAAGTTCGAATCGCGCTACCTCGACCGCCTGATCGGCCCGTATCCGGAGAAGCAGGCGCTCTACCGCGAACGCTCGCCGATCCACCACACCGATAAACTCGACAAGCCAGTCATCTTCTTCCAAGGCGACGAGGATGCCGTCGTGCCCCCCAACCAGACCGAGATGATGGTCGACGCGCTGCGCGCCAAAGGCAACGCCGTCGGCTATTTCCTCTTCGCCGGCGAACAGCACGGTTTCCGCAAAGCCGGCAACATC
>JAURVW010000325.1 GCA_030655275.1 Solirubrobacteraceae bacterium | reverse complement strand
AATGTTTCGAATTAGTTGTTAATACTTCTTTGGGCATTTTCGGTTTTTCTTTGTCTCCAACAAGTTTATAACCGTGTTTAGACAAAAAATCATCCTTGGGTTTTTCCAATGCCTTCAATTTCGCTTCTAATTCTTGAACCTTCTTTAATAATTCGCTGTTTGCTTTCTTTAATGCTTCGTAGTCCGAGTCGACATTTGGTTTTATGTCTCCTTGTTGAATTCCTTGTTCAATATCTTCAATTTCGTTTATACATTTATATTGTTGTATCATTTCATTTAATCTTTCGATCGATATTTCTTTACTTCTTTCAATAACAAGAAGAAAAACCCGGCTTCGCAGTTGCACTCGGGAAGTGGTTAAATCGGGTTGAAGTTGTGAGCGCTGGAAATGCTTAACTCAGCGTGAATGAGTTACTCATTTTGCATCCTTGGACCCGGTGTGCCCTGGTGTGTCATGGGCTGCCGCTGCTGCTGCTGCTGCTCTGCTGGACTTGCTTTGCCTTCGCCTTTACCGCTCTTGATTTGGGTCTACCGATGCAGTGGGAGCGCCGAAAATGAGTAACTCATCCTGAATGAGTGACGCGTCCTTGGACCCGGTGTGCCCTGGTGCTGCTGCTCTGCGGGACTTTTTGCTTTGCCTTCGCCTTTACCGCTCTTGATTTGGGTCTACCGATGCTGTGAGAGCGCCGAAAATAAGTAACTCATCCTGAATGAGTTACGCGTCCTTGGACCCGCTCGATTTCTGGGTTCCGCTGGCCTGATCGTGTGATAGTCTGTGTAGTCAAAGCGAGGAAGCATGTGGCTAGGTTTAAAGTAGTAGCATTGACGGAAAGGAAGAAGGACTCTCTCTCTCGAACAACATGAATCACACATATCCTAAAATGAGTTACTTAAATAAGTAACGTATAAAGCAAAAATAAGTAACCCATCCGAGAAAATGTTTCACTCAACAAATGAAGAAAATGATTCACTCAACTAAAACCTGAAAACCCTCGCAAACGCCTGCTGGTGGGGATGGGTCGGTGAAATGAGTCACTCATTAAGTCACTTAATAAGTAACTTAATAAGTGACATATAAGTTACTCATTAAGTCACTTAAAAAATATCGAGCCGGCCCGACTTTCGGTGTGACAGGTCCAACGAAAAAAAAAACTTTTGCCCAAACCCGCTAAAACTCG
>JAURVW010000298.1 GCA_030655275.1 Solirubrobacteraceae bacterium | reverse complement strand
CGACGAGCTGCGCGACGCGGCGCAGTACACGTTCCTCGGCCGTGGCTGGGCGGCCGGGCTCGCCCATGAGGCGGCGCTGAAGCTGCGCGAGTCCTCGCAGTCGTGGACCGAGTCCTACCCGTCGATGGACTACCGCCACGGTCCGATCGCGATCGCGGCTCCCGGCCGCGTGGTGTGGCACTTCGGCGCGGCTCCCGAGGGTCTGGCCGCCCAGGTCGAGGCGACCGGCGCCCGGTTCGAGCAGCGCGGCATCGACCCCATGGCCGACCTCGCGCGACTGCACCGTGTCGCACTGGATCGGGCGGTCGCGCGCGGCCTCGACCCCGACCAGCCGCGGAACCTCACTCGATCCGTCATTCTGGATGCATGAGCGGATCTTGCGATGACCGGACCTGACGGCGCGGCATCCGTCCCCGAGACGATGCACGACAGTGCGGGCGAGACGCTCGGCGCGGTGCGCGCGCTCGGCGACGGCGCCCCGGTGCTGGCGTTCGACGTCGGCGGGACCGACATCAAGTCCGCGCTGTTCGATGCCGCGGGACGCGCGCTCGGATTGCGTCGCACCCCGACGCCGATCGTCGACGGTGACCGAACGCAGGCGATCCTCGGGCAGCTCGACGTGCTCGCCGTCGAGCTCCGCGCCGCGCACCCCGACGTGGTTCCGCAGGCGGCGGGTCTGGTCGTCCCCGGAATCGTCGACGCTGACGCCGGGCTCGGCGTCTTCGCCAGCAACATGGGGTGGCACGACGCGCCCCTGCGCGATCTGGCCGGCGCCCGGCTCGGTCTTCCGGTGGCATTCGACCACGACGTGCGCGCGGCGAGCTGGGCGGAACGCCGCCTGGGCGCCGCCCGCGACTACGCGGATGCGGTCGTGCTCGTGATCGGCACCGGAATCGCCGGCGCCCTGCTCGTCGGTGGGGAGCCGTACACCGCCGGCGGCTACGCGGGCGAGATCGGCCACTCGCCCATCGCCGACGGGCCGCTCTGTCCGTGCGGAGCCCGCGGCTGCCTGGAGACCGTGGCATCTGCCGGAGCCATCGCCCGCCGCTACCGCGCAGCCACCGGCATCACCCCCGACGGCGCCAAGGATGTGATCGCACGCGCCGCCGCGGGCGACGAGGTCGCCGCCGAGATCTGGAACTCGGCGCTCGACGCGCTGGCGATGTCGCTCGCTCAGCTCACGGCCGTCGTCGCTCCTGAGGCCGTGGTCATCGGCGGCGGGCTGTCGCGCGCCGGC
>JAURVW010000263.1 GCA_030655275.1 Solirubrobacteraceae bacterium | reverse complement strand
TCGGGTCGATGCGGCGGAACTGGCCGGCCGACATCTCGAGCCATTCGCGCACCTGCGCGCCGCTCAGCCGCACGGCCTTCAGCGGGTTCGGGTAGATGTAGAGGTCGGCGACGTTCCGAAACGCGAGCGTGCCGGCGGGGATGTCGGTGTAGTGGTTCCAGCCTTGCCGGCCACCGGTCTTGAACGGTGCGGCGGCCGAGAGCACGGGCAGCTTTTCGTACGCGGTGCCCTGGATCGCGCGGTGCACGTACGCCGCCTGCGCGTTCGCGACGAGCTGCACCGACGGGTCGTCGGCCACCTGCGCGAAGTAGCTGTGGATCGGCGCGCTCGTGGTCGCGACCTTGCCGCGGATGTAGGCGAGCGTCGCCGCGTGTTCGGCGGCGATCGCCTGCTCGACCATCGGGTCGGGCGCGGCGAGCGAGCGCTTCGCGGCGCGGTCGTAGATCGGGCGGATCGACGACTGGCTCGTCACCACGCGCCAGTCGCCGTCTGCGTGGTCGAGCACGAAGTCGATCACGCCGAGGTGGTCGCCCCAGCGGCCGGGCATCACCGCGGGGACGCCGTGGATGGTGCCGCGCCCGCTGTCGACGTTCGGTCGGTCGGCGAAATCCTTGCCGGGGAATTCGGCATGCGAATGGCCGAACAGGATCGCGTCGATGCCGGCAATCAGCGAGAGCTGGCCGACCTCGTTCTCCGCCAGTTCGCCGGCCCAGCTTCTTTCGAATCCCGAGTGGGGAATCGCGATCACCAGCTGCGCGCCTTTCGCGCGCATCTCCGGCACGTAGCGGCGTGCGGTCGCGGCGATGTCGCGCACGACCACGCGGCCCTCGAGGTTCGCCTTGTCCCACTGCATGATCTGCGGCGGCGCGAAGCCGATCACGCCGACCTTGATTGCGTGCTTGTTGCCGTCGGCATCGACCAGCGCGCGGTCGAGCAGCACGTAGGGCGTGAACGCGTGCCGTGGCGTCGCGCCGTTCTTGTCGGCTTCGCCATCGCCACCGTCCACGTAGATGTTCGCGTTGACGTACGGAAAGTTCGCGCCGGCGAGCGCGCGGCGCAGGAATGGCAGGCCGTAGTTGAAGTCGTGGTTGCCGAGGTTCGCGGCGTCGTACTTCAGCGCGTTCATGACCTTGTACGCAGGGTGCACAACGCCCTCTTTCAGCGGCGCGATTTTCGCGACCACGTCGCCGAGCGGATTGCCCTGCAACAGGTCGCCGTTGTCGAACAGCAGGCTGTTCGGCGCCTCGGCGCGCGCCGCCTTGATCAGCGTGATGGTGCGGGCCAGGCCGTACTGGTCGGTCGGCGTGTCTTGGTAGTAGTCGTAGGCGAGCAGGTTCATGTGGAGATCGGTGGTCTCCAGGATGCGCAGCTTCACCTCGGCTGCGGCGGCGGGGCCACAGGCGGCGCAAACAAGGGTGAAGGTCGCCAGCAGACGTGGGGTGCACGGGAGTCGCATGCGTTCGGTTGTACCTGAACCTCGCAGGCCGCATGGGATCATCGGCCATGCCCCGATCGACCGCCGCTCGACCCCGTCGCATCCCCTCGTTCCTGCGCCACGTCGGCCCCGGCATCGTCACCGGCGCGGCCGACG
>JAURVW010000254.1 GCA_030655275.1 Solirubrobacteraceae bacterium | reverse complement strand
GGAGGCCCGAGAACTCGGGGGTATCGCTTAACGTTCCACCGACCATGGCCGACCTCGCACACCAGGCCCGACGGCGGCGAGGCCCGCTCGTCGACCGCGCGCGAGACGAACTCGCTGCCGGACGACCCTGGGTCGCCCGGGCGCAGCTCCACTCGCTCCTGCAGCGCGATCCCGGTCACGTCGAGGGCCGTGCACTCCTCGTGACGACACTGCGCGGCATGGGCGACGACGTGGGCGCCGAACTGGTCGAGACGCACCGCACCCACGGCTCGGTCCGCGACGCGCCGCCGGCGCCGGAGCCCAAGACGCCCGGCCAGCGCGTCTGGCAGGCGGCGAAGGACGCGGCGCTCTTCGTCGTGCTCGCCATCGTGGTGCTCGTCATCGCGGGCGCGCTCTTCGGCATTCCCCTGGCGCTCTTCGTCATCGGACTGTTCCAGCTCGGCGATTGGGTCGGGCTCTGGTGAGCGCAACGACGAAGCGCATCGACGCGGCCACCGAGGCGCTGGTCCGCCGCGCAACCGCCGACCTGGCTGCCGATCGTCCCTGGCTGGCCATGGATCGACTCCAGAACGCCCTGGTGGCCGATCCGAGCCGCGACGAGGTCCGCGCCCTCCTTGGCGAGACCTACCTCCGGATGCAGGACGAGCGTCGCGCCGGCCGGGTGCTCGCATCGACGGAGCGGAGCGACGACGATGCCAGCCGTGCGATCGCGGTCTGGGTCGCATCGCTCGGCGACCAACGGCGACTCACCCGTCGGGCCGTACGCGACGTGATCAGCACGGGCGTGATGGACGACGACCGTCTCGAGTCACTCGGTCCCGTTGCTCGCGCCCGACTCGACCCGATCGTCGTCGCGACGCGAGCCGAAGTCGAACGACTCGCGTCGGTCGGCAAACGCATCGACGGACTCACCGAACTCGACGGGACCATCACGTTCAGTCCGCCACCTCCTCCCCAGCCCGACATCTTCGAAACCACTCGCGGCAAGATCGGACTCTGGATCGCCGGTGCGGTGATGTCGGCCGGCGCCTTTCAGGTCGGTGGTTGGATCGGGCTCTGGTAGGACGGAGTCGCGACCACGCGACCCTCGATGGCCTGCACCGCGTGATCGACGCCGCTGTCCCCCCATTTTCGAGGATCCGCCACCTTCCGAGACCCTCCGAGGCCGCGAGAGGGCCCTTTACGGGCCTCAGACGCGTTTTGTCGCGTAAACGCTCCGTTTTCGGCGTCCTCGGAGCCGATTCTGGTCGGATGAGTCAGAGAATCGACCGCGACCGGGGCAGTCCGGCTCACTCACCGATCGAAGGACGAGTCGGGCGTAGCGTCGTGAGGGTCGCGTCGCTCCCCGATCCCCTGGCGGCGTGACCGAGGAGGTCACCGTGAGCAAGATCATCGTCGACATCACGATGTCGCTCGACGGGTTCGTCACCGGTCCGAACCCGGGGCCCGACAACGGGCTCGGCGACGGCGGCGAGGTGCTGCATCGTTGGGCGGTCGACAGTCGTGCCCCGATCGACGAACGCGTCCTCGAGGACTCGTTGACCCGGACCGGTGCGGTCGTGATGGGCCGAGGCACGTTCGACGTCGTCGACGGACCGCATGGTTGGAGCGACGACGCCGGCTTCGGCGGTCGTCGGGACGGCCGGCCTCTCCCCCACAACTTCGTGGTCACCCACGAGCAGCCGGCGTCGATCAGGCTCGTGGACGACTTCACGATCGTGACCGACGGGCTCGAGGCGGCGCTACGGCAGGCGGTCGACCATGCCGGCGACCAGGACGTGACCGTGATGGGCGGCGGCGACCTCTGTGGCCAGTGCATCGCCCAGGGCCTGGCCGACGAGGTCATCATCCACCTCGCGCCCGTGGTGCTCGGCCGCGGGACCCCGCTGTTCTTCGGGGGCGAACCGCCCGCGATCCTCGAGTTCGTCGATGCCAAACCGGCACCCTCGGCGACGCACCTGTTCTACCGACGCGCCGCCGCATAGGGGCCCAGAAACGACGAAGGCCCCGCGATGCGAGGCCTTGCGAAGTGGGCGATGCTGGATTCGAACCAGCGACCTCTTCCTTATCAGAGAAGCGCTCTAACCGACTGAGCTAATCGCCCGGGACGTGCATCCGAGGATGACGCGGGACGCAAATGGTAGCGGGTCAGAAGCGAAGGCGACTGCCCGGCGTGGGCGGACTGAAACCGCGCGTGCAGACGGTCGATCCGGCTGACGTGATGCGGGTGCCGACGGCGTGCTCGAGCCCGGGTCCGACGGGCCGGTCGCGCCCGCCCGAGCGTCAGCTGAGGCGATCGGTGAAGCGCTCGGCCTCAGCCAGATCGTCGAGATCGAGCTCGACGCGGAAGCCCTTCTTGTGGGGCTTCACGCGCACCTCCAAGCCGAGCGAGACCGACAGCTCGTCGCTGAGCTTCTCCGCCGCTTCGAGGTGATCGGCGGCAGGGCCCGTCGCAGCCGCGGAGGTCGTCGGCTTCGTTCCCGACGGCTTGGGGCCCGAGGCCTTCGCCGGCGCGTCGGAGGGACGCGCCATGCGCTCCACCTCGCGGACCGACCAACCCTGATCGACCGCCTGGAGGGCGAGGCGCTTGCGCGTGCCCTGGTCGGGCGCGAGCAGCAGGGCACGGCCGTGGCCTTCGGTGAGGGAGCGCGCCTCCAGAAGATCGACGACCTCGTCGGGGAGATCGAGGAGACGGATGAGGTTGGAGACGGCCGAACGGCTGCGGCCGACGCGCTTGGCCACCTCCTCGCGCGAGAGCCCCAGCTCCTCGACGAGACCGGCGCACGCGCGAGCTTCTTCGATCGGCGTGAGGTCGGCGCGGGCCATGTTCTCGACGAGCGCAGCCTCGAGGGTCTGCGCGTCGGTGCGCTCGCGGACGATCGCCGGGATCGTCTCGAGGTCGGCGAGCTGCGCCGCCCGCCATCGTCGCTCGCCGGCGACGATCTCGAACCGGCCGCCCGGGCGAGGACGCACGAGCACCGGCTGGAGGATGCCCTGGTCGGCGATGGAGTCGGCAAGGGCCTGGAGGTCGTCCGGGTCGAAGCGGCGACGCGGCTGGCCCGGATTCGGCCCGATCAGCGCGACCGGGAGGTCGCGAAGCTCGGTGTCGGTGGCCGATGCCGCACCGCCGCCAGGGGCGGGAGAGGCATCGAGGATCGCGGCGAGACCACGGCCGATGCCGCGCGACTTCGCTGCCTTGGAGGCTGCGGCGGGCGGCGTCGACGGGCCACCACCGAGACCGCCCTTGCGCGGAGATGCGCCGGCCGGGCGCTTGGGCTTGGATGGATCAGGCACGGCTGGCAAGCTCCTCGGCGAGGCGGAAGTAGGCCTCGGCGCCACTCGACCGCGGGTCGTAGTGCGTGACCGGCAGACCGTAGGAAGGCGCCTCACTGACGCGCACATTGCGCGGGATGACGGTGTCGAAGACGAGCGACGGGAAGTGCTTGCGCACCTCGGCCTCGACGTCATGGGAGAGACGCGTGCGCGGGTCGAACATCGTGATGATGAGGCCCTCGATCGCCAGGTTCGGGTTGAGCTGGCGCTGCACGAGCGCGAGCGTCTCGAGCAACGAGCCGAGGCCCTCGAGCGCGAAGTACTCGGCCTGGACCGGCACCAGCACCCGGTCGGCCGCGCCGAGCGCGTTGAGGGTGAGCGGTCCGATCGACGGCGGGCAGTCGAGGAAGATGAACTCGGCCTCGTCCTTGAGGGGCGCGAGGGCGTCGCGGAGAAGGTGGTCGGAGTCCTCCGCGCGGGGAAGCTCGACGTTGGCCGCAGCCAGATCGGCGTGTGCCGGGAGGACCCGCAGCCCGGGGATCTGGGTGTCGCGGAGCGCCTCGCTCGCGGGCATGCCGGCAAGCACGTCGTAGAGCGACGGCTTCTCGTCCTTGGGTAGACCGAGCGCGACGGTGGCGTTGGCCTGCGGGTCGGCGTCGATCACGATCGCACGCGCCCCGGCCTGCGCCAGGCAGGCCGCGAGACTCACGGCGGTGGTCGTCTTTCCGACCCCACCCTTCTGATTCGCCAGCGCGTAGATCGCCACGAACCTGAGCCTAGAGATGCTCCGGCCCCTGCGCGTGGTCGGAGCGCCTTTCGGCAACGTCGCGTGCGCAAGTTGCGTGCATCGAGTGCTGTTTCACGTGAAACGGGTTAGTGCCGGACCAGGTGATCGAGAGGGTCCGGGGCCGTTTCACGTGAAATGGAGACCAGCGCCAGACCGAGTGGCCTGTGGGGCCCGGGGCCGTTTCACGTGAAACATCGCGGCGGCGAGCGCCGCGGCCTCGCGGTCCCACTGTGCTTCACATTCCCGTCGTCGAATCCGCGTGGCTCCCGGCCGGCGTTAAGGCCCTCACCCGTCTCCAGTGGACACCGCGCGCTGATCGTCGCCAGCGGAGCAAGCGACGCAGCGACCAGGACCGCCCTCACCGCATTACGCTCACCTGCCTCGAGGCGCGGTCTTAGGCTTATCGGAACGATGCCGACCGCCTACCCCCTCCCTTCCCTCCGTCGCGGAGACCTCGTCCTTCGTCCCGCCGAGCGCGCCGACGCCGACGCCCTTCTGGAGATGCTGGCTGAGCCAGCCGTCGCCGAATGGTGGGGAGACAACACCCTCGAGTCGGTCATCGAGGAGATGGCGGGCGCCTTCACCATCGAGATCGATGGCGAGGTCGCGGGACTTCTCGAGTGTCATGAGGAGCCCGACGAGACCTATCCCAGCGTTGCCTTCGACATCTTCCTCGGTACGCGATTCCACGGCCGCGCCCATGGGCGGCGGGCCCTGCGCATGGCCATCGACCACTTCGCGAACCACGGACACCACCGCTTCACGATCGACCCCACGGTCGGGAACGAACCCGCGATCCGCGCGTACGCCGCCGTCGGCTTCAAGCCCGTGGGCACGCTCCGGGCGGCAGAACGGTCCCCGGCTGGCGAGTGGCGAGACGCGCTCCTCATGGATCTGCTCGCCTGGGAGCTGGACCCAGTCGCGGAGTGAGCCCGGCATCGTTGCGACGACTGGGACGCCGCACCACTCCAAACCGCGTACGCGCGGCTCGCCCCTGAACCAGGGACCGCGGCCCGGACCGCGGGACACTGAACCCCCTCCGATCTCGACCGCACGTTTCACGTGAAACGTCCCGCGAGGCCGGAACACTGCTCTAGCCTGAGCCGGGTGTTCATGTTCGATCTCGAGTTCGAAGGCCTCACCGACGAGCTCGGGCTCGCCCTGGCCCACGCCTGCGCCGACCGCGGCGCTTGGCCGGTTACGTTCAGCGAGGGCCGCGTCGAGAAGCGCTGGTTCGGGATCGAGAAGGCTTACCCGCCCGTCCTTGACATCGAGGCCCACGACGGCACCGGGCCCATCCTGGCGGTGACTGCCGAGCGAGACGCCGCAACGATCGACCTCCGCCATGACGCCATTCCGCGGCTCATCGACACGGTCCGCATTCTCGGGGAACACCTCCCCGACGGCTTCGTCTTCCGCGCCACCCACTCGGGTTCCCCGATCCGCCTCGATGAGACCGTCTCCGTCGACGGGCTCGCGACCATCATCGCCGAGGGGCAACTCAACGAGTTCACGCGCTACCTCGTTCGCTGAGCGCTGGATGACGGCCGGGCGTCCCCGTCGGCCAGCATGGCCGAGAGGCCGGGTCTGCCGACCGACGCGTCGGCCGCTCAGCTCACGCGACCAATCCGATTGCCTACCGGCGAACCCATGGCTCGGCAATCAGGCTTGTGTCCGTGGCGACCCCACAGCGCTGCGCGGCCTACTTCGGGAGGCTTGCGCCCCAGCCGTCGAACCGGCACTCGCCGTACTCAGCACCGGCCGCGATCATCCATCGGACCCACTCCTGGAGGATCTCCTTGGTGACGGCGGTCGGGTGCGTGGTGCCGACGACCGACCACGTGCGTCGCTCTGCCGACTGCGCGAAGTCCACGTCGACCTCGTAGTCCGTCTCGAGCCTGAGGAAGGCGACGAGTTCCGTCGCCCGCTCCTCGGTCGGGGCGTCGTAGAAGAAGTCGAGCTTGAGCTCGGTGTCGGAATCGACGCCGTGCTCCTGGAGGACCGCCCACGTCTGCGGGGTCATCGCCGCCTGGCGGGCCACCGTCTCTTCGAACCAACCGGGAACAGCCACGGATCGACCCTAGCCCCCCGAACCACCCCAGCGTGGGCTTCACGAGAAACAGGCCGGTCGCGCACGCGCTGGCCCGCCTTCTCTGGGGGTATCGGCACGCGAGAGAGTAGGCGGCCCGTTTCACGTGAAACGCATACGTCGGCTGCACGCAGCGCTTCGGAACGGCACTACCGAGGGAGCAGGCGAACGGTCAGGAACGGCAGCACGAGGACCGCTCCCAGCGCAACGAGCTGCGCGACGGCGTCTCCCGTTCCAAACGGCGCCGTATTTGCCGCATGCCAGCCGAAGTGCAGCGCACTGAAGAGCGTCCAAGCCCCAACCGTTGGCAGCACCAGTTCGCGGCTGGGGCGCAACGTTGCCCAGCTGAAGAGCAGCGCAAACGCGAGATAGAACGCACCGACGTCCGCGGTCAGGTGCGACGACGCCGGACCGAGCGGCGCAACCCACCCAGGGCCGCCGAGCGGGAATGAGCGATGGAAGGAGTCCGTCGCGAACGTGGCCCACGCCCCGGGAAACGCCGCGCTCAGCGCAACCCAGGCCAAGACCATTCTTAGCCCGGCCGACGACCCCTGACGGCCCGGTGGTCCCGGCGAAGGTCGCCCGCACGACCTTCCCTCAGCGGCCACACCTATTGATCTCGCAGGGCTCATCCGCGCGGGAGGCCCGACGGAACCCGAGCCGCCCCGCCGACCAGGGCACCATCCGCGATCGCCTTCAGTGCCCCGCCGAGCACTGGAAGCGGAACGACCGGTCGACGCGAACCGTGCCGTCGCTTCCACTCCCGCGCCAGCGACCCGAGCTCGATCGTCTCGCGGCCCCGCACCTCGCGGCGCGGCTGCGCACCAGGCATCGACTCGGCGGCGTCGACCAAGACCACGGCGGCCTCGGCGGGGGTGATCGGGGCCGCGACACCACGCGGCGCCGGGATCACCCCGAATCTCCGGGTCGCCTCCCAGACCCGATCCAACAACTCCGGAAACTGCGTGGCCCGCACGATGCTGCCCGGCACCGGGCCATCCAACACCGCGCGCTCCTGTTCCACCTTGGCCCGGTAGTAGGGGATGCTGAATCGATCGATCCCGACGATCGACAGACAGACGTAGTGCCCGACCCCGGCAGCCTCCGCAACGCCGAGCGTCGCGCGCACACCGTCCACCAAGAGCGCCCGACTACTCTTCCCGTCGGTCTTCGACGGCTGGAGACAATCGATGATCACGTCGACTCCTCCGAGGACCTCAGCAACCCGGTCTGGGACCGTTGCGTCGAAACCGGTCCTGCGGGACAGCACCCGTACCGCGTGGCCGCGCTGCTCCAGCTCCGCGACCACCGCACTGCCGGCGGTACCCATCCCTCCCAGAACCCCGATCACCATGTCATGGACTACACCGGACGGGCCCGTAAGAGAACAGGACCACTTGGAGCCCCGTGGACCGAACCAGTGATTGCGACGCGGGCGCAGCGGTGCGTCAGCGCCGCGGCGGAGCCCCGAGCGGCTTCTTCTTCGCCATGCCCTCTCGACGAGGGAAGCGCGCCGGCGTCTCCGCCACCTTCTTGGCGACGACCAGTCGTCGCTCTCGAGCACCCTTGAACGGCTCGACGACGATCTCGTCGACGATCTCCATCCCCAGCGCCTCGGCCGCGCGGAAGCCACCTTCGCGCTCCTCGGTCGAAAGGGCTGCCTTCCACGCCACCGACACGCCACCGAGTTCCAACAACGGAGCCGAGTACTCGAGCACCACGTCGAGCGTAGCGAGTGCGCGTGAGGTGATGAGGTCGTGCTGACCGATTCCCTCCGGCCAGCCTTCGGCCCGCTCGGCAACGATCTGCGTCCGATCCTCCAGGCCGCACTCCTCGATGGCGCGCTCCAGGAACACGGTCCGCCGTCCCACGCTCTCGACGAGGGCCATCCGCAGCCCGGGCAGGGCGATCGCCAGCGGTAGTGCCGGGATACCCGCACCGGTGCCGAGGTCGGCGGCACGGGTCGCGCTACGGATCACGTCCAGTTCCAGCGCCACCCACGAGTCGGAGAGGTGCTGGTCGACGGCCTCCTCCATGGAAGTCACGCGCGTGGAGGCCAGCTCGTCGGTCTCCCACAGCTCCAGGAGCCTGCGGGCGTGCGCGACGGCGGTCTCCGCCAGATCGTGTTTCGCGGCGAGCTCGTGGAGACGAGCCTCCGCGCGGTTCACTGCGAGGCGCCGGGAGGCGCCGTGCCCTCCGGGGCGATCACGGCGTGGCGGTCGGGCTCGACACCCTCGCTGTAGGACTCGACACCCTCGATGTCGCGCACCATCTCGTGCACGTAGCGGCGCTCACTGGAGGTCATCGGTTCGAGCGGGCAGGCTTCCTCACGCTGGAGCGCGCGGGCGGTGAGCCGGTTGACCTGCGCCTCGATCGCCTCACGACGACGCTCGCGGTAGCCCTCGGCGTCGACGATCACGCGGACGTTGATGTCGTTGTCGAGCGCGATGCGCTGCGCGAGGTGCTGAAGCGCCTCGAGCGTCTGGCCGTGGCGGCCGATCAGCAGGCCGAGATCCTGGCCCTGCACGGCGACGTGGAGCTCTTCCTCACGCTGCTGCGCGACGACGTCCTCGTCGATCCCGAGCGCGCGGGCCACGCCCTCGACGAGCTCGCGAACGGCCTCGATCCCCTTGGGATCGGCCGGCTCGCTGCTCGGTCCATGATGTCGATCGGTGTGTTCGCCCACTGCTATCGCCGCTTTCCGGTGCGCTTGCGCTTCGTCGGACGCTCCGACGGGTGGCTCTTGCGTAGCTCTACCACTTCTTCGACCGCGCCCTGAACGATGGAGACCGGGTCATCGCTGGTCGTGACGCCGGGAGCGCCGTAGATGCGACGCAGCGCGACCTGCTGGACGACGGTGTAGAGGTTCGTCGTGATCCAGTAGACAAGAAGGCCGGCCGGGAACGTGAGGATGAACGGCACGAAGAGGAACGGGAGCGCGTAGAAGATGTTGCGCTGCATGCCCTGCACCGTCGACGGCATCAGGAGCGTGGAGAGCAGCTGCGACCCGACGTAGAGCACGAGCAGCAGGACCAGGATCCCGCCCGTGGCCTTGTCGGTGAGGTCGTGGATGAAGAGGAACTTCTCGGCGTTGTCGGCGAATCCGGGCTGCGCGGGATAGGCGCTGCAGACCGTCTCGTTGAGGTTCGGGAGGTTCAGCGGGATGCCGCAGATGTCGAACTTCAGGTCGGCTCGCAGCATGTAGAAGAGCGAGATGAAGACCGGCGCCTGCAGCAGGATCGGCAGACAGCCCGCGGCCGGGTTCACGCCCGATTCGCGCATGAGCTTGCGCTGCTCCTCCATGAGCTTCGGCGGATCCTCCTTGTACTTGGCCTGGAGCTCCTTGATCTTCGGGCCGAGGGCCGCCATGCCCTTCATCGACTTGTACTGCACCACCGAGAGCGGCAGGAGCAGCGAACGGATCACCAGCGTGAGGCCGATGATCGCGAAGCCCCACGACCCGATCACGCTGTGGAGCCCCTTGAGGAGCTCCTCGAACACGTCGATCAGGGGCTGGAGGACGTTCGCGTTGACGAACAGGTCAATCATGCTTTGGATGCTCGCTTGAGACGTGCAGAGAGAGGAAAGATGCGCTGGTCTTCGGCGCGGTCGAGGCCACTCCCACCGAGGGGATGGCAACGTGCGACCCGCCAGACGGCGAGCACCAGTCCGCGGAGTATGCCGAACTGGTCGACCGCATGGACCGCGTAGGCCGAGCAGCTCGGCTCGAAGCGACAGCGTGGGCCGAGCATCGGAGAGATCCAGCGGCGGTAGCCGAGGACGGGTGAGAGGACGAGCTGTCGCCCGAGGGAACGCCTGGCCGCCGGGGCATCCGGCGACGCGGCGACGTGCGCGTGGTCCGCGCAGCCGTGCTCAGCCACCGGACTCGACCTCGCCCGAGTCCTCGGGCGTCACAGGCGTGGGTTCTGCAGGTGCCTCCGGCCCGGCGCCGGCCCAGGCCGTCGTCCGCGACAGGAGGGAACGCAGTTCGCGTTGCACGCCGGCCTGGCCCTCGCGGGCGTCGAGGTCGACGGCGTCCGCGCGGGCGGTGATCACGAGGTCGCTGCCGGCGGCGAGCTCGGACTCGAGGCTGGCGACCGACTCCCGCAGGACCCGCTTGATGCGGTTGCGGGTGACGGCGTCGCCGACCTTCTTGCTCACGGAGAGACCGACCCGTGGCGGGTCGAGGGAGGCCTCACGTGGGAACACGTGCACGACGAACTCGCGCCCGCCGGTGGACCGGCCTTGGCGATAGACGCGATCGAAGTCCCCGCTGCGGGAGAGCCGACCGCGCTTGCGACGCGCTCCGGCGCCGCCAGTGCGCGGAGCCGGCACGGGAGTTAGACCGTGAGGCGCTTGCGGCCCTTGGCGCGACGGCGCTTCAGGATCTGCTGGCCGGCCTTGGAGGCCATACGGTTGCGAAATCCGTGCGCACGGGCGCGCTTACGCTTCTTCGGCTGATAGGTGCGCTTCATGGGCTACACAGGGTAGAGCACGGGGCCCTAGCGCGCGGACCGGCGGAAAGCGGCTGGCACGTAGGGGCCTCGACGGGAGCAGAAAAACACGCGCCTAGCGGCATCCAGCCCGGCTGCGGACGAACCCTCGGCGATGGCGCTGGTAGGTTCAGATCTCTCCGCCAGGGACCCTCGGGTCCGGGCGTCAACGACGCTGAACCGTGCCCGTCCGTCGGGCGCTTCTGCATGCTCGATCACCCGTCCCAACAGCCCTCGACCGATCCCCAGGCCGCCTGGCGGCTCATCCTCGATCGGCTTCGCGGGCGCGTGGACGAGACCACCCTGGACCTCTGGCTCCACCCGCTCCAGGCGCTCGACTGCGCCGACGGCACCCTGCTCCTCGCGGGCGAGCCGCACCTCGTGCGTTGGGCGCGGGACCGCTGCACGCCGCTCCTCACCGAGGTCGCGCAGTCGGCCGGCATCGCCCAGACCATCGCCTGGATCGAAGCGAGCCCCGCGGACCTCTCGTCGGCCGCGCCCACCTGGCATGCGGGCGACCGCGCCCCCGCCGGCGGCGCCTACGCGCCCGCGACCACCCAGGGCGCTCAATCCGGCCAGGGCAACGGCCACACGAACGGGCACGCCAACGGGACCGGGGATCCCGCCCCGGCCGCCCCGCTCGAGGTCGGCGACCCGATCGACCCGACCCTCACCTTCGAGTCGTTCGTGATCGGTCACTCCAACCGGCTCGCCCACGGCGCCGCCCTCCAGGTCGCCGAGCTGCCCGCCGCCGCCTTCAATCCGCTGCTGCTCTGCGGTCCGCCCGGCACCGGCAAGACCCACCTCATGCACGCGATCGCGAACTACGTGGACGTCACCGCGCCCCACTTGCGCGTGCACCTGTGCACGAGCGAGCGGTTCGTCTCGGACTTCCTCGGCGCCCTGCGCAGCCGTCGCATCGGCGACTTCAAGGACCAGGTCCGCGGCGTCGACGTGCTCCTCGTCGACGACATCCAGTTCCTCGCGGGCAAGGACAAGACGGAGGAGGAGTTCTTCCACACCTTCAACGCCCTCGAGCGGTCCGGCGCGCAGCTCGTCCTCACGAGCGACCAGCCGCCCGGCGAGCTCGGCGACCTGTCCGAGCGCCTGCGCGCACGCTTCGCCTCCGGGCTCGTCGTCGATCTCGAGCGCCCGGACGACGCCCTGCGCCGCACCTACGTGGCCCGCCGCGCCGCCGAGGAACTCGATGCTCCCCAGGAACGCGCGCAGCTCTCCCATCTCGCGGAGAAGATCACCGACGGCCTGCGCACCCTCGAGGGCGCGATCCTCTCGACGATCGCCTACCGCACGCTCACCGGCCGCGAGCTCGACCAGGCCCTCGTCGACGATGTCGTGCGCCGTCTCTACCCGCAGAGCAAGGGTCGCGCGCCCGAGCGTCCGACCATCCGCCGCGTGCAGGACGTCGTCTGCGCCGAGTTCGATCTCGACCACGAGACCCTCGTCGGCCCGTCGCGTGCGGCCGCCATCGCCTGGCCGCGACAGGTCGCCATGTACCTCGCGCGTCAGCACACCGAGGCCTCGCTCCCCACGATCGCCCGGGCGTTCAACCGCCGCGACCACACCACGGTCATGCACGCGGTCTCGCGCGTGACGGAGCAGATCGACCGCGATCCCACCGTCCACACCCAGGTCTCCGGCCTCGTGGACAACCTCCGGTAACCAGCCTCGGTGGCGCCCCGCCGGGCGTCGTGCGAGACTCGGGCCCGCGCGCCATCCA
>JAURVW010000240.1 GCA_030655275.1 Solirubrobacteraceae bacterium | reverse complement strand
AATGCTCCACCTTCTTCCATCCACATCGCAGCAGATCGAACGAGATGCCCTGCGCGGTCAGCCACTCGGCGGTCACGTCGTGGGCGTCGGGCCGGCGATGCGTGGTGATCAGGATCTGGTGGCCGGCTCGCCTCCAGGCGGCGATGGCCTCCGCGGCGCCGTCGTAGGCGACGGCTTCGGCGATCCGTTCGTCGTCGTGGGTGGCCTCGATGACCGCGCGGATCTGCTCCGAGCTGAGGCCCTGGAGCGACCAGTCGTGTTGGTCGGCGTAGGGGAAGTCGAGGCCGTACAGCCGCATCGCGGCCGCGCTGAACTGCTCCCAGTAGTCGTGAAGGGTGGAATCGACGTCGATGGCAACCAGCACGCTCGATAGCCTAAAGCCCATGAGTCCGACTCCCCCAGTCGACCGTCTCGCCCCCCGCCTCCAGTACGGACCCGTCGGCCGCTCGGCCTGGCAGGACATTCCCTGGCCGGAGCTCGAGCGGCAGACCGAAGTCCTCGGTCGTGCGGTCAACTACGTCGACATCGGGTCCGGCCCGGCGGTGTTCCTGGTGCACGGTCTGTCCGGCAACTGGATGAACTGGCTGGAGAACATCCCGCAGCTGGTGCGCGAGCACCGGGTGGTCGCGATGGACCTGCCGGGTTTCGGACGGTCGCCGATGCCGCATTCGGCGATCACGATCGGCCTCTACGCCGACGTGCTGATCGAGCTGATGCGCAAGCTCGGGATCCAGACGTTCACGTTGGTCGGGAACTCGATGGGCGGCCAGATCTCCGCGAAGCTCACGATCGAGCACCCGGAGTTGGTCGATCGCCTCGTGCTGGTGAGTCCGGCCGGCGTCACGATCGACATCGCGCGCAACCCGCAGGTGCTGTGGGTGCTCAAGACGTTCGGCTGGCTCTACAGCGCCGGGGCCAGGACGGCGAGCCTCGGGTCGGATCCGCTGTCGAAGAGTGCGCCGCTCCGCCGGGCCCTGCTCGGTGTCGTGTGTCGGTACCCGGAGCGTCTTCCCGGTCCGCTGGTGCAGCGGCAGATCTTCGGTGCTGGAACGCAGGGGTTCGCACCCGCGGTCCATGCGATCGGAAACTGCGACCTCACGGACGAGCTGGAACGCATCGAGGTGCCGACGCAGCTGATCTGGGGCCGCAACGACCGCATCATCCCGAGCGGCGATCTTCGGTTGTGGGGTCGCGACATCGAGTCGTCGGAGTCGGTGATCTACGAGGACACCGGCCATGTGCCGATGTTCGAGCGGCCGGCGCGGTTCAACGCGGATCTCAACGCGTTCCTGACGCGCACGCGGGACGCGGTCCGTTCGACGTCGGAGGGGGTCGCGTCGCTCGCGGACGTCGCGCCGGTCGAAGGCGATGGCGCGGTGTGGGCCGATCGGCGTCTGGCGCCGCGTGCGGTCGCGACCGACGAGCTGGTGGCGGCCGTCCCGCTCGCGGTCGACGAGCCGGCGGAGGCGCCGAAGAAGAAGCGAGCGCCGAAGAAGATCGCCGCTCCCAAGTCGCAGTCGGCCTCGAAGCCGACACCGAAGCCGAGCCCGCAGGCGCGACGCTCGAGCGACGGCCGCCGCTGATCGAGCCGTCAGCGGCGTGTTGCGATGCGCAGCACGTCGACGGGGCCGGCCCCGGCGCCCACGTCGCGAAGTCCGTGGAGCACGGCCGCCGAGGCGGCCAGGCGGGCCGCGGCGGCGGCTTCTGGCACGGTCGCACCCCGCGCCAGGTGCGCGGCGAGGGTCGAGGAGTGGGTGCAGCCGGAGCCGTGCGCGGCGCCGTCGGGGTGACGCGGCCCCGCGAAGCGGTGTCGCGCCCCACCGGCGCGCTCGGCGAGCACGTCGGAGGCTTCGTCCCGGTGACCTCCGGTGACCATCGCCCAGGTGGGTCCGAGCGTGAGGAGGCCGTCGAGGAGCGCCTCGTGGTCGCCGGCAGCGTCGACCTGGGGACCTCCGACGAGGACGGCCGCCTCCGAGAGGTTCGGCGTGATCACCGTGGCGCGAGGAATGATCAGCTCCAGGAGCGCAGCGAGTGCGTCCTCTCGCAGCAGTCGCGCGCCCGACTCGGAGATCATCACGGGGTCGTGCACCACGGGGACGCCGGGCAGCAGGTCCAGTGCGCGGGCGACGGCCTCGATCGTCTCGGTGCTGGCGAGCATCCCGATCTTCACGGCGCCGACGTGGAGGTCGGAGGCGACCGCTTCGACCTGCGCGACGATCATCTCGGGGCTCGTGGGTTCGATCCTCGTGACGCCGACCGTGTTCTGGGCCGTGAGCGCGGTGATCGCCGACGTGCCGTGCACGCCCGCGGCGGCGAACGCCTTGAGATCGGCCTGGATGCCGGCACCCCCGCCGGAGTCGGACCCGGCGATCGTGAGGGCGATCGGCGTCGGCGTCGGTGCGTCGGTTCCGGCGGTCATCGGCCGCGATCCTACGCGGCCTCGCAGTCGGGCCGCGTCCGCCGGCGCGGACGGATCATGCATCACGGGCCACGGCGGCCTCCATCGTTGCGCGAGCATCATCGGTTCACGGCCGGTAACGGTCGACGATGCGGTAGCGGCCGTCGGGGCGGCGCGCGACCCAGCCTGCGAGCTCGAGGTCGAGCAGCACGTCGTCGAGCTCGGCCGCCGCGAGCGACGACGCCGTCCGGTGGCCCAGTTCCGCGGAGGAGAGCGGCCCGTTCGTGAGGGCGGCGTGGATCGCCGCCTCCGGGCCACCGGCCGGTGCTTCGGGGCGGGGTGCGCTGTCGCGATCGAGGAGATGGCCCGCGAGGTGGGCGCCGTCGATCACCGCGCCGGCGCCCTCCTGGAGCATCAGGTTGGTCCCCTCCGACACGTCGCTGGCCAGGGAGCCGGGGACGGCGTAGGTGTCGCGGCCCAGGTCCATGGCCTGTTCGACCGTGATGAGCGCGCCCGACTTGATGGGCGCCTCGACCACGACGGTGACCGTTCCGAGCGCCGCGATGATCCGGTTCCGTGCGGGAAAGCCCCACACGAACGGCCGACAGCCCGGCGGCATCTCGGAGACCACGGCGCCCGCGTCGAGGATCTGCCCGTACAGCTTGCGGTTGGAGCCGGGTGTGGCGAGGTCGGCGCCGCTGGCGAGCACGGCGATCGTCGGCGCGCCGACGGAGAGCGCGCCCTCGTGGGCGGCCGCGTCGATCCCGAGCGCCATGCCCGAGACCACGACGCCGCCCGTCCGACCGATCCCAGCGGCGATCCGCCGCGAGGCGTTGCGTCCGGTCACCGTGGGGTGCCGGGTCCCCACCATCGAGATCGCGTGGTCGGGGCAGCGTCCGAGCAGTGCGAGGTCGCCACGGACATAGATGACGGGCGGTTCGTCGGCGAGGTCGTGGAGCGGCGCCGGATAGGACGGGGAGCAGCTGCAGAGCACCGTCAACCCGGCCTTCCAGGCCGCCTCGCGCATCGCGTCGGCCGACCAGTCCCTCAGCTCCACGGCGAAGGAGCGCGCACGGTGTTCGGACACGCCCACCGTGGCGCGGGCCAGCTGCGCCGGATGGGGCGCCAGGCCAGCCGCGTCCGCGACGAGCGGTGGCCGCAGGACCACCGGCTCGCCCCCATCGTCCTTCTCGACCTCTCCGTGGCGCAACACCGGGATCTTGGCCAGGTAGACCGTGAGCTGAGACAGCGCGAGGCAGCGATCGCAGGCGTCCTGCTCCATGGCCGCTGCAGGTCGCCGCACGGCCGTGGCCGGTGCAAGGCCCGCGCCCGATGGGCTCTCCGTCGATCGGGCGGCGCTCATGCTGCGAGCTCGTCGCGTTCGTCGGCGCCGAGGTCCTGTCGCATGGCGAGGGCACGACTCAACTGCGCCCTCCCCACCCCGTCGACGCCGTCGAGATCGGCGACGGTTCGCGAGACCCGCAGGACCCGGTGTGCCCCACGCATCGAGATCGTGCCCTTCGCGTAGAGCTGGTCGAGGAGGTTCGAGGCGTCGGTGCCGATCGCTCCGTGCTCGACGAGCCCACGCTCCGTGAGGGCGGCGTTGACGCACCCCTGGCGCGCGAGCTGGCGTTCCCTGGCCTCGGCCACCCGT